>NZ_JBMBTE010000107.1:0-16047 GCF_048897285.1 Rhodococcus sp. O3 | reverse complement strand
ATGATGTGCGTGAGCAGGTCTGGGCAATCCATCGTCGCCGACGCGACGCCACCCGGTGGATGCCGGAACCGCCCACGTCGTAGCCACAGTGCTTCTATGCTGGTCGCGCCGCAGCAGTCACCAGGTAATGACGTTACGACGGGCGATGGGGTGTTTGAGGCGTGCTTATCTCGTGCGGTGACCTCCTTCCTGAATTCCACGTGCGACGTGGGCTTTCATTGTCGGACGGAGGTGGGGTCGAGATAGGGGCAACGGGGGCTGCGCAGCAGGCCGCCCAGCAGCGGGCACAACATCAGAGACGGCCACCACATCCGACACCAGTTCTGCTCCGCATGAACCGCGACACGAGAACTTCGCTCAGTCGGGTGGACATGAGACTGCCTCACAGAGATAGTGCATCTCGTCCCAACTCCGCACCTCGCTCGGGTCGGGGGATAACAGGTGGTCGAGTAGCACGATCGGCACGGCCAGCACCCACGACATCGGGGTGACGAACAGCTTGTCGATGATGATATTCACCGGGGCTCCTGACTGGGGAACAGGGCAGATGACGATTCAGGCGACGCGCGGAAAGTCGCGAAATTCGCCGTAGGTCGGGTTTGAGTGTCGCCGTCGTCGGGCTCTGACTCGAACAGTGCCACAACATTCTCCGGGTGAATCCGGGCGGCGTGCTCCCACATCGTCGCCGGAGGTTCGACGGCCAGCGTCGCTGTACACCAGGACTTCTGGTGCACAGCGACGTGCAGTAGACAGCACCGGCAACCATCCTGGTTTGCTCCGCCCGCATCTGCATCAGAATGTGCGAAGGGGGCAACGCCGACCAGGATTGTGCTGTTTGGCTGAATGAGCGTGGCCTGCCAGTGACACGATTTCCTTGCTTGACAGGCCTACACCCTCGAAGCTGATGCCGACACCCGGCAGCAGGTTCGGAGATTCAAGTACCGAATTTCCTTGTCCTGCTGACATTCCCGATCGTGATGCAGCTGCCCGTGGTTCGTCGGCCCGGACGGATCAGATACTCCAGGGCTTGCCGTAGGTGGTTACATTGTCACCGTTGGCGGTAACGGCGCGAACGAATGGGCGGACCTGAACGGAGCCGATGACGCCGGAGGCGACACCATGCACGTTGGCGAGCTGTACGGACTTGAAGTCACCATCGAACTCGCCCTCGGCGACGACGAGTTCCTCGATGCCCGGCGCCGGGGTCAGCTCGAGTTCGACGTGAGCCCGGGGGAGGATGTCGGTCACTGTCGAGGTGACCGTTTCTCCGACGGACAAGTCGAGGCCAGGGGTGGAATAGGTGACGCCGATGGAGCCGTCGATGCTGCCGGCCCACGCGAACTGGTATCCGAACTGGAAGAGCGTACCCGCGGCGTCGGCGGCGCCTGCACCGGTCAGGGTGGCGGTGCCGCGGCCGTTGTGGAAGAACTCACGGTTGAACGGGCTTCCGCCCAACGCCGGCACGCCCTGAATGAGGGTGTCCTCCTGGGTCACGACGAGCTCGTAGCCGTCCGTGGATACGATCCGATTCTGATCGTCGATCGCGGCGTGCGCGGTGCCGGTCGCAGTGAGCAGCAGGCCCAGGACGACGGCGGGGACCGTGGCGTTGCGTGCGGACCGAATGCGTGGGGTTGTACTCATCTTTGTGTCTATTCCTCATGTCGGGCGCTCTTCGGCCGGAAGAGCGCTGATGCGCTGTCTCCGCGCGGGGGTGATCTCAGTGCAGTGGTGATCGAGGCGGATGGCGGTCTGCCCAGGGGTCAGCGGCTGCTCTCGGGAGCGGGCAGCAGGTCCTTCAGGCTCTGGGTGTGGTAATCGCCGCTCGTGAAGAAGTCGCTGTCGAGAAGTCGAGACAACAATGGGATGTTCGTTCTGATACCGGTGACGACGAACGAGTCGAGGGCGGCGCGAGCACGGTCCAGAGCGACCCCCCGATCAGCGCCATTGATACAGAGCTTCGCGAGCAGTGGGTCATAGTGTGACGTGACGCTGTCGCCGGCACGGTAGCCGCCGTCGACCCGGATCCCAGGTCCGGTGGGTTCCGTCCAGCGCTCGATGTCGCCGGGGGCGGGAAGCATCCGGATGGGATCCTCTGCATATATTCGGAATTCGATGGCGTGGCCGGTAGGGATGGGCTCGCACAGAGCTGTGTCCTCAGAGGCCGCGATCAGCAGCTGTGCCTCGACGAGATCGATACCGGTGACCAACTCCGTGACAGGATGTTCCACTTGAATCCGGGTGTTCATCTCCAAGAAGACGAATTCGTTGCGAGCGACGTCGACGAGGTATTCCACTGTGCCTGCGCCTCGGTAGGACACTGCGGCCCCGGCACGTCTGCTGGCCTCGAGCATGCGCTCCCGCAGGTCGGTGGGGAGTGCCGGACAGGGACTTTCCTCGATGACTTTCTGGAAGCGGCGTTGGATCGAGCAGTCGCGTTCACCGAGGGTGAGGATGCGACCGTCGTTCAGACCGAGGATCTGCACCTCGACATGTCGGGCAGGCTCGATGTACTGCTCGAGCAGCAGCGCGGCGGAGCCGAACATGCGTAGTGCCCGGTTGCGCGCCGTTTCGAGGGCGCCGGCGAGCGCGGTCTCGTCTCGTACCACCGTCATGCCGATGCCACCGCCGCCGCCTGCGGCTTTGACCATCAGCGGGTAGCCCACATCGGCCGCGATGTCCCGAACAGCAGGCGTGTCCGGCACCGGCGTGGCGGTTCCACGGGACACCGGGACACCGTTCGCGGCCATCAAGTTGCGGGCGCTGATCTTGTCGCCCATTGCCGCAATGACTTCAGGATCCGGCCCGATCCACGCCAGACCGGCATCGAGTACCTGCCGGGCAAAATCAGGATTCTCGGACAGGAATCCGTATCCGGGATGGACCGCTTGCACGCCAGTGCTCAGAGCCGCTGCAACGATCGTGCTTCCCCGTAGGTACGACTCGCTCGCCGGAGAGGCCCCGATGTGCACCGCGTCGTCGGCTTCGAGGACGTGCCGTGCGTGGCGGTCGGCATCGGAGTACACGGCGACGGTGCGGATCCCGAGACGCCGGGCGGTGCGGATGATACGGACGGCGATCTCGCCGCGGTTTGCGACCAGGAGTGAGGTGAACACGGGAATCCTCCCTCCCTGTGCTACGGCGTCGCATTGAGGTCGGGGGTGATCCGGGCGAGCAAGTCGCCTTCCTGGATCGGATCACCCTCGCCGACGGTGACCTCGGTGAGCGTTCCGGAGAATGGAGCTTCCACGGGAATCTCCATCTTCATCGATTCGAGGATCATGATCTCGTCACCGGCGGTGACGGTGGTGCCGGCGGGGACCAGGATCTTCCACACACTGGCGGTGAGTTCGGTGCGGATATCGTGCATGGTGTCTCCAAACGAGGGGTGCGGAACGGAAATCACGGGCGCATTGTCCAGCGGCGCTGTGGGGGACCAAGTTTGGTCCTCAAGGAGTGGAGCGAGGCGTCAAGGAACTGTGCCACGATGCGGCGTGTGTCCCGGGGGTCGATCATCATCTCCATGCCGAACGCTTCGACTGTCTTCCAGGGGTCGGCGGCGTCGAGCAGGCGTTGCTCGACCCTGCGGCGGAAGGCGTCGGGGTCGTCGGCCTGCTCGATCTCGCGCCGGAAACCAGCCTCGACACCGCCTTCGATCGGCATGTCCCCCCATTCACCGCTGGGCCAGGCTATGCGGAGTCCGAGCGCATCGGGGTTGGCGGTGGCCGAGACTGCCATGCCGTAGGCCTTACGGACGTGGACGGTGACGACAGGAACCTCGGCTTCGACGATCGACTGGATGGCGCGCATGCCCATCCGCAGCACTCCGGCGCGTTCGGCATCGGGTCCCACCATGAACCCAGGGACATCGACGAAGTAGACGATGGGTAGGTGGAAGGTGCTGCACAGATCGACGAAGCGGATCTGCTTCTCTGCTGCAGCACCGTCGAGAGCGCCGGCCAGATGCATAGGGTTGCTGGCGACGACCCCGACAGGTATCCCGTCGATCCGGGCGAAGGCGGTAATGACCGCTTTGCCCCAGTCCGGGCCAATCTCGAAATATGAATCGCGATCCACGATCGTGGTGAGCACGTCGCGCATTTTGTACGGGCGCCTGCGGTTCTCGGGGACGATCCGCAGCAACTCATCGCAGGAACGGTCGACCGGGTCGCTGCGGTCGCCACGCGGCGGCAGCTCCCACACGTTTTGCGGCAGGTAGGACAGCACCTGACGGATCTGGGCGAATGCGTCGTTTTCGTCGTCGGCCAGATTGTCGATGGCTCCGGAGACCCGTGTGTGCATCTCGGCGCCGCCGAGTTCGTGCTTGTCGACGTCCCGGCCGAGTGCCCGGCGAACTACCGGGGGGCCGCCGGCGAACAGTACACTGCCCGCACTGATGACACTGAAGTGGCTGATCACCGCCCGCCCGGCGGTGCCGCCGGCCGCGGAGCCGAGCACCGCCACAAGGACGGGTACTTCGGACATCAGCTCGAAGCTGCGTTTCCAGCTCATCGAGCTGACCAGGTAGGAATGCCCCTTCTCGTCTTGCGCGGCGACGTCACCGCCGATGCCTTCCATGAACAGCACCAACGGGATGCGGTATTGATGGGCGAGATCTTCCACGAAACCGCCCATCCCGCCCTTCCAGCGGTCGAGATAGGATTGGGGAGCTCCGGCACGGACGGTGAAATCCTCGCCCCCGATTGCGATTCGACGACCGTCGACCGTGGCGAGTCCACAGACGTAACTCGACGGAAGGCTTCCCAGGTCGTTACCAGCTGCATCACGGTTCGGGAACCGAGCGAACTCACCGACCTCGACGAAGTCGGTGGTGATTCGTTCGATCCGTTCCCGGATGGTCAGCCGGCCCTGCTCGTGCTGCCGTGCGACGCGTTCGGGACCCCCGAGTTTCGCGGCGATTTCGCGGCGGCTGTGCAGTTCCGCGAGGGCGGATTCCCAGGTGAAGGTCATGATCAGTGTGCCTCGTCCAGTTCGGTGAGCAGACCTGACTCTGCGCTGTCGAGTAGATAGGGTGGCGCGCCGTCCCAGTAGATCTCGGAGTACCGGTCGAGGAAGCGTTGCGCGTCGAATGCGCTCTCTGGTGCGTGAACGCCAGTCGGTGCGTCTGCGATGTCGAGGACGCCGACAACAGCGGGCCGTGCGGTCTCGAGGCTCATCGATCCGTCGACCGGACCACCCGGGAAGGCGATCACCTCGCGGTGCGCCCGGTCGGCACGTCCCGTTGCGACCGCCCCGATCATCCGCGGCAGCGGCGCACCCTGCGGGATGGTCGACAGAGCGGAGGGGTTCTCGGCGATCTGCTGTGCCAGTTGTGCGATCGCTTCGTGCGGGGTCAGATCACCGGCGTGAACGCGCTCGAGGATCGGCAGCATCATACGGTCGGTGACCACGTTCACGGTGCCGATATTGATACATTGGGACATCGGGACCGTTCGGGGCAGGGTGACCGGCTCCGGATGTCCGATCATGCGGTAGACCCCGGTTCCTCCTGTGCTGGTGCGGATGCGGAATCCGCGACGCCATGCCCGTTCGTGGGTCGAGATTCCGTCGCGCCAGATCGGTACCTCGGCCGCGGCTTGCAGGATCAGGTGGGTATAGGCGGCGCGGCCGCCGGCGAACGCGGTGGCCAGCTCGGTGCCGTAGGCGGTGGCGGTCTCGACGTCCATCCCTTCGCGGGAATCGCCCCAGAACGTCGCCAGGGTGTCTACCTCGGAAAGTTGCTGTGCTGCAATGATACCGAGGAAGTTCGTCAGGCCCGGGCTGACGCCGAGCCCTACCACTGCGCGGATCCCGGCGCGCCGGGCCGGCTCGTCTCGGGACAGCAGGGCCAAAGTGGCCTCGGGATCGTCGCATACGTCTACATAGTCGGTCTCGGTATTGATTGCCGCATCGAGAACGGTTGTGCCCCAACGATCAAATGGTCCGGTGGTGTTGACGACCACATCGTGGGCGGCGACGACATCGGCCAGAGCTGCGCTGTCTGACAGGTCAAGAGGCACGAAGTTCGGTACCGGAACGCGCGGAGGGACGAGATCGGCGACGGTGATGGCGTGGGTCGAGTGTGTCGTGAGTTCGTCGACTACGCGTTTGCCGACACGGCCGGAGCCGCCGATGACGATGATTTTCATGATGACCTTTCCCCGGTACGTAGCACCGGGTACGCGAGAGTGAAACAGTTTGTAGCGGAGCTGATCAGGATTCGAGCAGGGTGCAGTCGAGAGTCTGTGCGGTGACGCCGGCCGGAAGCAGATGCTTGTAGATTGCTCCGGTTCCAGGTCCGCGCACGAGTACGGATTCGTCGACGATTTCGAGATAGCGCGGGACGGCGAACCGGGGGAGAGCCTCTGCGCAGAAACTGCGGAAGGTCGCTACGTTCCAGTCCGAGGGGTCGTCGAGGACGAGGATCAGTTTGATGTCGTCCTCGCCGCCGAGTGGATCTTGGACTGCAACGGCGGCGCAGTCGCGGACGCCGGGCGCGTTGCGCGCGACGGATTCGAGTTCGAAGGCCGAGATGTTTTCGCCACGCCGACGCAGGCTGTCGGTGAGCCGGCCGCGGTAGTGCACGAACCCTTCCTTGTCGATACAGGCCGAATCTCCGGTGTGGAACCACAGGTCGCGAAACGCATCTGCGGTGGCCTGGGGACGTCGCCAGTATCCGAGGGTGATCATGTGCGGGTGCCGAGGGCGGATCTGCAGTTCCCCCACGACATCGGTCGGCACCTCCCGGCCGTCCGGTCCGGCGACTCGGATATCGAAGCCGGCGCAGGCCGAACCGACTGTGCCGCGGCGACGGCGGTCGAGGGTGGAGTACAGCGGCCCGTTGGCCTCGGTCTGCCCGTACATCTGCAGAACGGGTATACCGAGCTCGTCCTCGAAGTACGCGTAGGCGTCGGTCGGTACCGGGGCCGCGACGATGTGGCGCAGCCGCTGCACCACCGGCTCGGCGGGGCGCGGCTGCGCCAGCAAGGCCGAGAGCATCGACCCCACGGCGCCGAACCACGTCACCTCGAATTCTTCTGTATCCGACCAGAATCGGCTTGCGCTGAACCGGGGAGCGAATGCGAACGCCGAGCCGGTACGCAGGCACAAGGGCACTGTTATATGAGCGTCAACGTGGAAGAACGGCATCGTGAAGTAGCAGGTATCCGACGGTCCGAGGTTCAGGACACCGTTCAATACCGCTGCGAAATTCGAGAAGTAGCCGTGCGGCAACATCACGCCCTTCGAGGGCCCGGTGGTGCCGGACGTGTAGAGCACGGACGCGAGAGTGCCGGGAAGAGGCACGGTGGGTGCGGAAGCGTCGATCCGGTCAAGGCGCACCTGCGCGAGGTCAAGCAGGGGGACGTCGACGCCGGTGGCGTGGATGATCGAGTGGAACTCGAGATCGGCGATGATCAGTGTCGGTTCCGAATCGACGAGGATGTGTTGAAGCATTGCGCCCCGCAGCTCGCTGTTGACCGCGACCTCGCAGGCGCCGACCGCCCAGACGCCGTACTGGGCCACCAGCATCGGGATGCTGTTGCGTGCCATAATCGCCACCCGAGAGGTGGGGGCAACCCCGTGATCTGCGAGATCAGCGGCAGCTGATCGTACGGCTGCGGCGAACTCGGCGACGGTCCACGACCCGGCGTGTGAGCGCAGCAGTACCGAATCGGGACGGTGTCGGTCGGCGTCGAGCAGATCTGCGAGGGGACTGATCTCTGCGGGAATTACTCCGGGCGGGAGCCTACCTTCGAGCATTGTTCGTAACTCGCTTTCGTGAATGTCGTCGGGTCGGCGGGGACGCCGCGACTATGCGCAAGGCGAAGTCGGCGTTCATCCGCGCGACGTCCTCTATTCCGAGGCGGCCATCGGGGCGGAACCATGTAGCGGTGTATTCGGCGATGTTGAGTACCGCGAAGGTCACTGCTGTGAGGTCGGGGACATCGAAGACGCCCTGCTCCACGCCGCGCTGGATCAGGTCGCGGCACTGATCCACGTGTCGGCGGTGCAACTCGCGCACCGTCTCGTACCTGTCCTTCGAGAGGGCGGAAGCCAATTGCGTCGGCGAGTAGGTCATCGACATGAAGGCATGGGCCTGCGAGAGCTTCGATAACTGGGCGCGGGTGTGTGCCGCGACGAAGCAGGCGAGGGCATCCACCGGATCGTCGATGCCTGCTGTGGCGGCAGCGATCCGGCCGAGGAAGTCCTCCAGGCTGTCGCACAGGAACGCGTAGAGGATGTCTGCCTTGGATTCGAAGTGCCAGTAGAGGGTGGGTGGGGTAATCCCTGCCGCTCGCGCGATGTCGACGACCTTGGTTCTGCTGTAGCCGTTCTGCTGGAACAGCGCTGCTGCGGCGGCGAGGATCTTCTCCTCGGTTGCGTTCGAGTCGTCGTGTGCCTGCGCGGCGGTCATGATCTGTCCTCCCGAATATTGGTTATTCGGCATGGTACGAGTGCCCCTTGCGCTGGTCAAGGGAACATATTTCGGGTGTTCGGAGACCCCGAGCCGTCGGCGAAGAGTGCCTTTTCGGCTTCGCTGCACGGTCGGGGTCGTCGTTGCTCCCGATCCCACATCACAAGTGATGCACGAGAAGTCGCGTGCCGTAGTCCCTTGGCGGAGATGAGTCTTTCATGCAGGTCGATGTGGCTGTTGCCTGCGGACATCACGGCGATCTCGACCGTGACCGGGCTATCGGACCGCAAGAGTTCTCGTTCGAAGTCGATTTCTTGATGTGCGACGACATAGGTGGGCTCCTGCTGGCGGAGTCCCGTGGACAACCAAGCCACCCTGGCTTCCTCGAAGAACATCAGGTACGCCGTTGCCGTCATGTGCCCGAGGTAATCGAAGTCGCCGAAGCGCAGGTCGAAGACCGACCGCCATCTCGGTTCGAACGGGTTACGTGCGCTCATCGCTTGAGTTCCTCGGTGCCGGACCCGGGCGCTCCCGACGGGGTGTCCGGACGTGTAGGGAGAGGTGTCGGGAGCCGGGCTGCGGTTGCGGAAGTGAGAATCAGATACGGCCCGCGCACAAGGAGGGGTATGCCGAATACGGCGATCAACGCCACCGCGCCGATCAGATAGCCGGTCGCGATCAGATCGATGATCCCGATCCGGGACAATGCTGCGGCGATCACAAGCGACACGACCGCCACCATCCCGCGTGTGCGCGGGGTGAGTTCGGGCTTGCCGCTGTCGACGAGGTTCTGGCTGATCCGGGCCAGGGCCGCCTGGATGAGTCCGACCGCGGTGGACACCAATGTCCAGCCCACCAGGACGCCGAAGATCACGACCACCCACGCGCCGTGTCCGTTCAGCATCTGCAGCCACGGCACCGGGGCATCGAAGACTGCGGGATCGGGATAGAACCCCAGCAGGGCCACATAGGTCAGGAACCACGGGACGACGAACAGTACACCGGTCAGCAGGGCAGAGATCGCGGAGTCTCGTGATCGCCGAAGTCGACGGACTGTGAACAGCGTCGACGGATAGATCACGAAACCCATCCCGGCATAGGTCAGCCCCATCAGTGCGGCGTTTGCGAGGGTGGTATCGGGAAACAGCGAGTGGTCCCCGGTATGGAACACCTCAACGATTCGATGCCAGTTCGGGGGAATCACTAGTGCCGCGAACGCTACATATGCAACGGTCAGGAGGACGGTGCCCAGCGAATTGAACTTCTCGATGATTCCCGTTCCGTAGAAGGTCGTCACGGCGCTCACCGTGACCACAACACCGACACCGACCCAGTAGTTGAGGTTCAGTGTCGACTCGAGGATGTTTCCTGTTGCCGACGCGAGAACCGCGAGGATCGCGATCGACAAGGGAAGATATATCGCGTCGAAGAGCCAATACGCGGGGCCGATCAGGCGTTGCAGAAGGCTGCGATAGTCGTACGCTCCATACCGGCGCGCGACCTCGTATACCAGGAATGCCACGACCGTGCCGGCGACCATCATGGCGCAGCCGGCCGCCCACCCGAGCGCTCCGTATTTCGCACCGAACTCGACGATCTCACGGCCGGTGGCGTATGCGCCACCGATGGCGACCGATTGGAAGATTAAGGCGGGCAACAGTATTCGTCCCCATGTGGTAGTGAAGACGCCGTTCCCGCCGCTGGATGCGGCTGTTGCCATCGATCGAAGCCTCCTTCGTGGAAGCGGTTGGGAAGAGGGTGTTCGACTGCGGGTGTGCTACCGACGGGTCGACCCGCGTACCCCGCGCAGCTAGTGCCGGAGCGTTTGAATAACGATTATTCGGGAACCGTAGAGGGTGCCTGCGCGTTACGCAAGGGCTGACCTCCACTCAGTAGTCGAGAGGTTGAATCCGACATGGGCGTAACCGATCTCCGAATCCACGATGCGGAGGACGGTGGTGCCGAACTTACTGATGTACCGAGGGGTGCCACCGATCGAACGGCGCTGACGCTGAGGCCCGAGAATCGGGTACCCCTCCTTGCCTTCGGCGTGAGTGCCAGTGCTTGGACGGAGGCGGGCTCCGACCGCGCTCCGGATCCTGCTGTTCCTCGCCGCGGGCGGGGACGGAACGTGTAGGGAATTTGCGGGCCGATGTGGCCCGGAACGGTCTCAGCGACTGATCGCACACCCTGCGAGTTGCCGGGCGAAAGTGTCCAGCACGGCGTGTGCGGCATTGTCATCGCGGTCGGCGAGCCAATTCAGGCCGAGACCGTCGACGACGCTGACGAGCAAGCGTGCCAGGGTAGGAACCGGGACGGTCCAGTCGATGTGGGTGCTCTCGGCAACGGCCTCGAGAAATCCGGTAGCCGCCAGCGTGTAACCGTGATACTGGGACTCGGCCAGGGCGGCAAGGTCCCGATTGCGCATGGCGTAGGTGGTGAGCTCGTACAAGGCAAGCTGCTTGTCCGCGGGATCGACGACGTTTTCCCACAACCCGCGCAGAGATATTCGGATCGTCTCGTAGAGGTCCCCGCTCATCGTGACGGCTGCCGAGGAACGGGTGACCAGGTCGTCGACGGTGGCGCGCATCAGCTCGACGAGCAATTCGTCCTTCGAGCGGAAGCAGTAGTGGAAGGCTCCTTGGGGCATGCCGGCTTCGTTGGCGATCGCTCGGGTCGTCATCTCGGCGATGCCGTCGCGGGCGATGATGCGGGACGCCGCGGCGAGTAACAGGGCGCGCCGATCGGCGACGGCCAGCCGGCCCATAGATCCACCTCCATCTCGTTGATCTCCAAGGCGCCGGGGCGACCGGGCCGGGGGAGTAACACGCATTTTACGAACAACCATTCTTGTTCTCTTGACTTGGTCGCTCAACAAAGTTCAGACTCGGTGCACATCGTCCTTCTGCCCTGGGCTAGGGACGTCCTTCCCGAGAGCGAGATTCCATGCCGCATTCCCCACCTTCCGTGCCGGTTTCCCAGATGCGCGGAAACCTGACCGTGCCGCGAATCGTGTTCCTGGTCATCGCCGCGGCCTCCCCACTTGCGGCCATGGTTGCCACCCTGCCCCTCGCCTTCACCCTCGGCGCGGGAGCGGCAACCCCCGCCATGTACCTGGTGGCCGGAACGATCCTGCTGTGCTTCTCCGTCGGCTACGCTGCGATGAGTCGCCGCATCGTCAGCGCGGGCGGCCTGTACACCTACATCGCCGCAGGTCTGGGGCGCACTCCCGCCGTGGCTGCCGGGTTCGTCGCTCTGCTCGCCTACAACGCGCTGGCCGTCATGCTCGTGGCCACGTTCAGCTATTTCACGCACCTTGTCCTCGATGCCTCCGGCATCGGACTGCCGTGGCCGGTGTATGCCGCGTGCGCGATCGCCCTGACCGGCTACCTGGGCTACCGCCGGATCGATGTCAGCGCCAAGTTCCTCGGACTGCTTGTCGGCGCCGAACTGCTGATCCTCGCCGTCGTCGACGTCGTCATGGTTGGACACCTCGGGGCCAGTGCCTTCCCACTGGAGGCGCTGAATCCCGTCGGCATCGGTCAGGCTGCACTGGGCCTGGGCCTGATGTTCGCATTCACCTCCTTTCTCGGCTTCGAGGCTGCCGCTCTCTACGGCGAGGAGTCCCGCAATCCCCGACGGACCGTGCCTCTGGCCACCTACACCTCCATCGCCGTTGTCGCGATCTTCTACGGCCTCACCAGCTGGATCACTGTCGGCGCGATCGGACCCGCCGACGTACGCTCCGCGGCTGCCGAACAACTCGGCGACCTGTTGCTGAATCTGACCGCCGAGCACCTCGGCGAAGGAGCGGCCGAGGTGCTCACGGCGCTGCTCCTCACCAGTCTGTTCGCCACCTTGCTCGCATGCCACAACTCGACAAACCGCCTGGTGTTCGCACTCGGGCGGGACGGTGTGCTCTCACGTCGATTCGGGCAGGTCCATCCCCGGCACAGCTCGCCTTCCCGGGCCAGCCTGTGCCAGACAGCGGTGAACGTCGTCGTCATCGGGGTGTTCGCCGTCGGCGGGCTCGACCCCTACCTCACCCTGTCGGTGAGCATGTCCGGTCTTGGCACGCTCGGCCTTGTGGTGCTGCAAGCTCTGACCGCATTTGCGGTGATCGGGTTCTTCCGCAACCGCCCCGACCGGGACCGATGGCGCACCGGGCTCGCGCCGCTGTTGGGCGGGATCGGCCTGTGCACCGCCGTAATCCTCATTGTCGTGCACTACCCCGACCTCACCGGTGTCGACAACCCCCTCGTCAACGCGCTGCCGGCCACCCTCGTGCTCGCCGCACTCGCCGGTGTGGTGCGTGCCCGTCGCCTGCGTCGCCGTGACCCTGCCACGTACTCGGCGATCGGCACCCGCACGACCGGTGAATCCGAATCTGCCCCCCTCACAGAGGAGTTCTCCAAATGACAACTGCGAACACCGAACTCACCGTCCTCGTTGTCGGCGGCGCCGGCGGAATGGGACGCCACGCCGTCCGTACCCTGGCCCGTCTCGGTGCCGCCACGCGAATCCTCGTCGCCGACCTGAACGAGAACCGCGCCCGGCTAGTCGCCGACGAGATCGGGTCCGGCGCCGAGGCTGTGCACCTCGACGCCACCGATCCCGACGCTATGCGCACCGCCTTCGCCGACTGCGACGTCGTCCTCAACACCATGGGCCCGTTCGCCCGGTTCGGCACGCCGATCCTGCGAGCCGCACTCGACGCCGGTTGCGATTACCTCGACATCGACGATGATTGGCAGTCCACCGTCGAAGCGCTGGAATTCGACGAACGTGCCCGCGCCGAAGGGCGCCATGTGGTGATCGGGCTCGGCGCCAGCCCCGGCACGACCAACATGTGCGCACGTCTGGCCGTCGACCGCCTCGACACTGTCGACGACCTGTTCACCGGCTGGAGCCTGGCCTCGGCTGTGGTGGAACCGGAAGACAACTTCCCCGCCAACGGCGCTGCTGCCGCCGCCGAACACTGGTTGCTGCAGTGCACCGGCACCATCCGAGCCTGGGAAGACGGCGGACCCGCCGATATCGCCCCCCTCGACCGCGTCGAATTCGATTTCCCCGGCGTCGGACCGGCCTACGCGTACACGATGGGGCATCCGGAGGCAGTGACGCTGCCGCGCGCCGTGCCCGGCCTGAGGTACAGCGTCAACTTGCAGTGCGGACCGGCCGAACTGTTCGACCAACTGCGGACCATCGTCGACAAGGTCGAATCCGGAACGCTCAACATCGCTCAGGCCGCAGACCTTATCGACACCCGACCCGACATCGCACCGGTGCCGGAAACCTCAACGCTGCCGGACCTGTTCGCCCTCGCCCGCGGCACTCGTAGTGGACGATCGGTAACCGTTGCTGTGTACCCGAAACTCGAACTCCCCGGCCGGATGGGAGGCCATACCGGTATCCCGCTCGCCATCGGTGTCGAACTGCTTCGCCGCGGCGCGATGACCGCACCCGGAGTGCATGCACCCGAAACCGCTTTTGCGCCCGCCGACTTCTTCGAGGTGTACGGCAGCCTCACCCTCGAGAGGGCAACCAATCCGGATGATGTCATCGCGATCGTCGAAACCGTCGAATGAACGAGACATGGGGGTGAGCACCGGCGGCGGTGCAGGCGTCAGGGTGTTGCGCTCCCTACCTGTTTCGTCGTGGCGTGATCTGGCCGCCTGAAATGCGTCGACCTCTCGACAGACCTCGCGAAGAGGCGGAAGTCCTACTTGTCGATGATCTCGCGATCATCGACAAGTAGGACTCTGGCAGCCCGAATGCACGGCGTCGGATCCGCCCCGTGCCCGCGCATGGAGAACCCGCCCGCCTCGCCCGCACTGAGGGGGAGGCGGGCGGAACGAACCGTCAACGGGTATGGCCGTTCTTTCTGGCGCCGACATCAGGACCCCCGTCGATGAATTACTCGGTTGTTCCTCTCGGACAGCATCATTCAGTGTCCGCGAGCACTGACTTCGATGACTTCGCGGCTACGGCTTCCCGGAGGCCCTGATGGCGCCACGGAACGCCGGGTTCCGCAGCGGCCGAGCCGGCCTCGTCGCGGGACCGACGCCCCTGTGCGAACGGAACGACGATCCGTATCAATGCTGTCGACGCGCAATCCGATAGGACGTGTGGCGAGACCAGGACGAGACCCCGCGCCGAAAGCGCTCCAATACCACTGGCTCCCAGGGCTGCCGGCATCTCTCGGTGAGACCTCGCCCGGCTGTACGCCGCGATGGACCCCGCTGTAGTCGCCATCCTGGCCGCCTGCGACTGCGGAGGGATGGAATGTCGAACGCAGGGAGCTAGATCCGGCCACCGATTCGCGGTTGCTCGTCGGAGGCAAGCGTTCATCCTGATCGGATCCTCCATCGACTGGCCGTGCGGCCGGGCATCCTCTCCGTGAAGGTCGCCGTGACATGGGATCCACGGAGCCAGAAGTGATCTCGCAGCGCTGCGACCCGGATGGAACTTGACACATTGCCGCTCCGCCCATACCGTCCCTAACGACATTAGAGTGATGTGAATCTCACCAAGGGAGGTGTTTCGGTGCCTGAACCCGTCACATCCAGACCGCTGACACCGCGCGGTGTCGCAACCGCTGCACTGATCGGAACCGCGATCGAGTGGTATGACTTCTTCGTCTACGCCACCACCGCCGTTATCGTCTTCAATCAGCTGTTCTTCCCCAGCGACAACCCGCTGACCTCGATGTTGCTGGCGTTCTCCACGCTCGGTGTCGGCTTCTTGGCCCGGCCCCTCGGGGGAGTTCTTTTCGCCCACTTCGGGGATCGGGTGGGGCGAAAGAAGACCCTCGTCACGTCGTTGATTCTCATGGGTACGGCGACCGTGCTCGTCGGCTGTCTCCCTACCTACGACCAGATCGGCGCGGCTGCTGCTGTCGCACTGGTTGCGCTTCGTTTTGTGCAGGGGCTTGCGGTAGGCGGCGAGTACGGGGGCGCGGTCCTGCTCGCGGTCGAGAACGCACCGCAGGGCAAGAAGGTGTTCTACGGGTCATTTCCGCAGTTCGGTAGTCCTGTAGGAATCCTTGCATCCGCCTTCGTGATCAGCATGTTCCAGATGCTCCCCGAGCACGACTATCTGTCGTGGGGATGGCGAATCCCGTTCCTGCTGTCGATCGTCCTGCTGGTAGTCGGACTCGTCGTCCGTGCCAAGATCGACGAGTCCGAGGAGTTCACGCGGACCAAGGAGTCGATCGCCGCCGCCGCCTCGGCGCCGCGAGTACCGGTGGTCGAACTGCTCACACGACACTGGAAAGCGGTATTCCTCGGCGTCGGGATCACCCTGACCGCGCACGGTGCCTACGTGACGGTGAGCTTCCTGCCCGCGTACTCGACGGTTGCATACGATATGCCCTCCTCGATCGTGGCGACCACGCTCATATTCGCCTCGATCGGGGGTATTGCGACCCTGGCGGCAATCGTTAGAACGCTCGACAACAAGGATCGGGACCGGACCATCGCCCGCGGCGGACTGATCTTCGCTGTCAGCACGCCGCTACTGTTCCTGGCCGCCCAGCAATTCGGAGAGATCGGGCTGATTGTCGGTGTCGCAGCCGGATACATGGCCATCATGCCGTACTACGCGTCATTGTCCTCGGCGCTGGCCGACCTGTT
>NZ_JBMBTE010000106.1:0-16759 GCF_048897285.1 Rhodococcus sp. O3 | reverse complement strand
GGCCGCGGTCGCGGCCCGACCGGCGGCGGCCTCGCGCTTGGCGAGCACCTTCTTGGTGTGCGCAGCGATCGGACCGCGCCACTCCTTCAGCGTCACCAGCAGCGGCGTCGCGAAGAAGATCGACGAGTAGGCACCGACGACGATGCCGACCAGCTGCACGAGCGCCAGGTCCTTGAGCGTGCCGACGCCGAGGAGCCACACCGCGATCACCATCAGCGCGATCACCGGCAACACCGAGATGATCGTGGTGTTGATCGACCGCATCAGCGTCTGGTTGACGGCCAGGTTCGCCTGTTCGGCGTAGGTGCGCCGATGCAGGTGCAGAATGCCGCGGGTGTTCTCCTCGACCTTGTCGAACACGACGACCGAGTCGTACAGCGAGAAACCGAGGATGGTGAGCAGACCGATGACGGTCGCGGGCGAGACCTCGAAGCCGACCAGCGAATAGATGCCGGCGGTGACGATCATGTCGAAGAACAACGCCGCGATCGCCGCGATCGCCATGTCCCGTTCGTACCGCACCGCGATGTAGATGCTGACGATCACGAGGAACACCACGAGCGCGATCAGCGCCTTCTGGGTGATCTGCCCGCCCCACGTCTCGCTCACGTCGGCGACGCTGATCGAGTTGCGGGAGGGTACGCCGTCGCTGTCGGTCGGCTGGAATTCCTCGAACAGGGCCGACTGCAGGGCGTTGACCTGCGTGATGTCGAGCGCCTCGGAGCGGATCTGGATGGTCGCGCCCGCGCCCGAACCGACGGTCTGCACCGCCTCCGGCTCGGAACCGAGGGTGTCGCTGTAGACCGTCTCGACCTGTTCGGTGGTGACGCCCTCGACCGCGGGCATCTGGATGCGCGTGCCGCCCTCGAAGTCGATACCCCAGGAGAAGCCGCGGATGAGCATGCTCAGCAGCGCGACGAGCACGATCACGCCGGTGAGCGCGTAGTAGAACTTGCGGCGCCCGATGATGTCGAAACCACCGGTGCCGGTGTAGAGGCGGGACAGTCCGCTGTGGTGCGGTGCCGTCGTCGTGTCGGTCATCGTCACGCCTCCTTCGCCGAGGTCGCTGCGAGCTGACGCTCACGCGCCACCTGCTGGATGGCGCCGAGTCCGTTGACACTCGGCTTGGACCAGAACTTCGAGGTCGATGCCAGATGCACCAGGGGCCACGTCACCAGGAACACCACGACCACGTCGAGGATGGTGGTCAGGCCGAGAGTGAACGCGAAGCCGCGCACCTGCCCGACGGCGAGGAAGTACAGCACCGCCGCGGCGATGAAGCTGACCGCGTTCCCGGACAGGATCGTCCGGCGGGCACGCGCCCAACCGCGCGGTACCGCGGAACGGAAGCTGCGGCCCTCGCGGATCTCGTCCTTGATGCGTTCGAAGAACACCACGAACGAGTCGGCCGTCATGCCGATACCGATGATGAGACCGGCGATACCGGCCAGGTCGAGGGTGTAGCCGATGTAGCGGCCGAGCAGCACCATGATCGCGTACACGGCCAGGCCGGAGAGCACCAGCGACAGCGCGGTGAGCAGTCCGAGCATGCGGTAGTACGCGAGGCAGAACAGCAGCACCAGTACGAGACCGACCGCGCCGGCGATCAGGCCTGCCTGCAGGGACGCGAATCCGAGGGTCGCGGAGACCGTTTCGGCCTCGGATGCCACGAACGAGAGCGGCAGCGAACCGTACTTGAGGGTGTTCGCCAGCTCGGTGGCCTGGGTGTTGGTGAAGTTGCCGGTGATCGAGGTGGCGCTGCCGGCGGGCGTCGCGCCCTGGATGACGGGGGCGCTGACGACCTTCGAGTCGAGCGTGAACGCGGCCTGCTGGCCGATGTTCGCGGCGGTGAACTGCGCCCATGTGTTGCTGCCCTCGCTGTCGAAGGTCAGGCTGACCTCGTAGCGGGACTGCTGGCTGTTGAAGCCGGCCGTGGCGTCGGTGATCTGCTGGCCGTCGATGATGCTGGGGCCGAGCAGGTAGACGGAGGTGCCGTCGGTCGAGCACGCGACGAGCGGCAGTGCCGGATCGTCGTTGCCGGCGAGCGGATCGGCGACCGAGCAGTCGAGGGCGATCGCAGCCTGCTGTTGGATCGCGGGATCCTCGCTCTGCCGCACAGCTTTCGCTGCGGCGATGTCCGCGGCGGCCTGCGCCTGCGGGTCGAGATCACCGTCGGCCGGTGCCTCGGGAGCGGGTGCGGGGGTGGCGGGGGGCTCCGGTGCGACCGGCGTGTCGGTCGGATCCTGGGCCGGGAACGGCCGTCCCTGCGGCTCGGGGTTCTCAGGTGCCGGATTCTCGGGCGCCTGGTTCTCCGGCGCCGGCTCGACGGGAGACTGGGTCGGGTTCTGGGTCTCCGGGGTCTGCGCCTCGGGGTTCTCGTCCCTGGTGTTCGCGCTGGCGATCGGGCCACCGAGGACCGGCCGGATGTAGAGCCGCGCGGTCTGGCCGAGGGTCTTGGCCTGCGCACTGTCGTCGCCGGGCACCGTGATGACCAGGTTGTCGCCGTCGACGACGACCTCGGACCCGGACACGCCGAGGCCGTTGACTCGGGTCTCGATGATCTGCTGCGCCTGCCGGAGGCTGTCCTGGCTCGGGCTGCTGCCGTCCGGTGTGCGGGCGGTGAGCGTGACGCGGGTGCCGCCCTGGAGGTCGATACCGAGTTTCGGTGTCGGCGACTTGTCACCGGTGAAGAAGACCAGTGCATACAGCGCCACCAGGATCGCCCCGAACAGGGCGAGGGAACGCGCTGGATGCACCGATCCGTTGGAAGGTGCCACGGTCAGTCAGTCTCCTCGTAACGAGTGAGTGGTTCGGTGGTGGCGGTCGCAGCGACCGCTGCGCGGCGCCACCCGAGACCACTCCGGGTGCCGCCGCCGCGATGAAGATCAGTATTCGGTGGGACGACCCGCCGGCGGATCGGTGTCGTCGTCCTTGCCGAACGAGACCGTACCGGTATCGGTGGTACCGGTGGTGCCGGTGTTGTCGGCGTTGTCAGCGAGCTTCTCACGGACCACCATGCGCGCCCACGTGGTCACGACACCGGGCGCGATCTCGAGATCGACAGTGGTGTCGGACAGCGCCACGACCGTCGCGTGCAGGCCCGCCGTCGTCGCCACCCGGTCACCGATGCGCAGCGAATCCTGCAGCTCCGTGACCTTCTGCATTTCCTTCTTCTGGCGCCGGATTCCGAGGAACGTGGGCACCAGCAGTGCAAGGATCAAAAGCGGGAAGAGCAGTTCCATCGTTGAAGTCAGTCCTCGATATCGGTTGACGAGCGGCCTCCGCGTGCCGACGCAATAGACCAGTGTGCCATCACCCGCCGTGCGGATGGTGGGCCCGTCACCCGGGCCGCGCGGTCAGTCCCCGTCGAAGAGGTCGAGTTGCGGTTCGCGCGCACGCACCTCGATACCGCCTGCTGCGGCCTCGGGCGGGGGTGTCAGACCGAGCTGCAGCCACGCGGCCTGCGTCGCGACCCGCCCGCGCGGCGTGCGGGCGATCATTCCCGCGCGCACCAGGAACGGTTCGCACACCTCCTCGACCGTGGCCGGTTCCTCGCCGACCGCGACCGCGAGGGTGGACACCCCGACCGGTCCCCCACCGAAGCTGCGCACCAGGGCTCCGAGCACGGCGCGGTCCAGCCGGTCGAGGCCGATCGGATCCACGTCGTAGACCGCCAGCGCCGCCTGGGCGATCTCGCGGGTGACGACGCCGTCGGAACGCACGTCGGCGTAGTCCCGGACGCGCCGCAGCAACCGGTTCGCGATGCGGGGGGTGCCGCGGGACCGGCCGGCGATCTCGGCACCGGCATCCTCGCGCAGGTCGATGCCGAGCAGCCGGGCCGAACGATGCAGGATCTGCTGCAGTTCGGCGGGTTCGTAGAAGTCCATGTGCGCGGTGAACCCGAAGCGGTCGCGCAGGGGGCCGGTCAACGAGCCGGAACGGGTGGTCGCGCCGACCAGCGTGAAAGGGGCGACCTCGAGCGGGATCGACGTGGCACCTGGCCCCTTGCCGACGACGACGTCGACCCGGAAGTCCTCCATCGCGAGGTACAGCATCTCCTCGGCGGGCCGGGCGATGCGGTGGATCTCGTCGATGAACAGCACGTCGCCCTCCGCGAGGTTGGAGAGCATCGCAGCGAGGTCGCCCGCGCGTTCGAGCGCCGGGCCGGACGTGAGCCGCAGCGACGTGCCGAGCTCGGCGGCGATGATCATCGCCATCGAGGTCTTGCCGAGGCCGGGTGGTCCCGACAGCAGGATGTGGTCCGGGGTGCCACCCCGCAGCTTGGCCGCCCGCAGCACGAGCTGCAACTGTTCCCGCACCCGCGGCTGGCCGATGAAGTCGTCGAGGCTCTTCGGCCGCAGGCTCGTCTCGATGTCGCTGTCGGACGGCAGGTGCCGGGCGGTCACCGGTGACGGTTCGTCCCGGTCGGTGGAGTGGGCGCGGTCGAATTCGCGGTATTCGTCGGTCATCGTGACCTACCGAGCAGCTTGAGCGCGGCGCGCAGCGCCGTGGACACCTCCGCGCCCGGATCGTCCGCGAGCACGGTGTCGGTGGCCGGTTCGGCCTGCTTCGCGGTGAATCCGAGCCCGACCAGCGCCTCGACGATCTGGTCGCGGATCGGCGACGCCGAGGCCGCCGTCGTCGTCTCGCCGGCACCCGCGAATGCCACGACCTTGTCGCGCAGTTCGACGATCATGCGTTCGGCGCCGCGTTTGCCGATGCCCGGGACACGGGTGAGGGCGGTCGTGTTGCCCTCGGCGAGCGCGGCGCGCAACGCGTCGGGTTCCAGCACGGCGAGGGTGGCCATCGCCAGGCGCGGGCCGACCCCGGACACGGTCTGCAGCAGCCCGAAAAGCTCGCGGGCCTCGGTGTTCGCGAACCCGTAGAGGGTCATCGAGTCCTCGCGCACGATCATCGCGGTGACCAGCCGGGTCTCGTCACCCCGACGCAGCGTGCCCAGGGTCGCCGGGGTCGCGTTGATCCGGTAGCCGATGCCGCCGGCCTCGATCACGACATGGTCGAGGGCGATGTCCAGTACCTCGCCGCGCACCGACCCGATCACTGGCCACCTGCCTTCCGCGCGGCCGCCTGCTCACGCAGCCGCTCTTCGTATCGTCGTTTCTGAGCGGCCGCCATGGCCTCGGCCGCTGCGAGGCGCGCGAGCATCGGTGCGCGCCAGCAGTGCGCGACGGCCAGCGCCAGGGCGTCCGCGGCATCCGCCGGTTTGGGTGCCGCGTCGAGCTCGAGGATGCGGGTGATCATGGCGGTCACCTGTTTCTTGTCGGCGCTGCCGTTGCCCGTCACAGCGGCCTTGACCTCGCTCGGGGTGTGGAACATGACGGGGATCGACCGGCGGGCCGCGGCGAGGGCCACGACACCACCGGCCTGCGCGGTTCCCATCGCGGTGCGCACGTTGTGCTGCGAGAAGACGCGTTCCACGGCGACCACGTCGGGCCGGTAGCGGTCCATCCACTCCTCGGCGGATTCGGAGATCCGCAGCAGACGTTGCGCGAGATCGAGGTCGGTGGGGGTCCGCACGACCCCGACGGCCACCGGATGGACCTCGCGGCCGCGTCCGGTGTCGACCACTCCGAGTCCGCAGCGGGTCAGGCCGGGATCGACACCCATGACACGCACCCGACCACCTCTCACCGCCACGAACATCTGTTCGAGAGCATAGTCGTCGGGGCTGCGCGTCGGCAGTGCGACACGCAGCCCCGGCGGGACGAAGACCGTGGCTCAGGCGTCGAGCTCGGCCAGCACCTCGTCCGAGACGTCGACATTGGTGTAGACGTTCTGCACGTCGTCGCAGTCCTCGAGCGCGTCGACCAGCTTGAACACCTTGCGGGCGCCCTCGGCGTCGACGGGCACCTCTACCGACGCCCGGAAGTCCGGGTCGGCCGAGTCGTAGTCGATTCCGGCCTCGACCAGCGCCGTCCGCACCGGAATCAGGTCGGAGGCCTCGGAGACGATCTCGAAGCTGTCGCCCAGGTCGTTGATCTCCTCGGCGCCGGCCTCGAGGACGACCTCGAGGATCTCGTCCTCGGTGCGGCCGTTCTTCTCCAGCACGACGACGCCCTTGCGGGTGAACAGGTACGACACCGAACCCGGGTCGGCCATGTTGCCGCCGTTGCGGGTCATCGCGGTGCGCACCTCACCGGCGGCGCGGTTGCGGTTGTCGGTCAGGCACTCGATGAGGATGGCGACACCGTTAGGGCCGTAGCCCTCGTAGGTGATGGTCTGCCAGTCGGCACCGCCGGCTTCTTCGCCACCGCCGCGCTTGCGGGCGCGTTCGATGTTGTCGTTGGGGACCGAGCTCTTCTTCGCCTTCTGGATCGCGTCGAACAACGTCGGGTTGCCGGCGGGGTCACTGCCACCCGTGCGGGCTGCCACCTCGATGTTCTTGATCAGCTTCGCGAACATCTTGCCGCGCTTGGCGTCGATGACCGCCTTCTTGTGCTTGGTGGTGGCCCATTTGGAGTGGCCGCTCATTCGCTTCGAGCCCCTTCCGGCGAGGTGATGTCGGCATGCGCCGACAGGTCGGAACAGAGATTCTACTCCGGGACTACCGGGCTTTCCGGACCGCGTCCACGAACATGCGGTGCACCCGCAGGTCCCCGGTGACCTCGGGGTGGAAGGACGTCGCCATCACCACTCCCTGCCGCACCGCGACGACCCGCCCCGCCGCCGGACCCTCGGGCACCGCCGCGAGCACTTCCACACCGGCACCGACCTTTTCGACCCACGGCGCGCGGATGAACACCGCACGCACCGGACCGTCGTCGATACCGAGCACCTCGAGATCCGTCTCGAACGAGTCGACCTGGCGGCCGAAGGCGTTGCGGCGCACCGTGATGTCGAGCGCGTCGAGATGTTCGGCGTCGGGCCGGGTGTCGAGGACCTCCGAGGCGAGCAGGATCATGCCCGCACACGAACCGAATGCGGGCAGACCGTCCCGCAGCCGCGCCCGCAGCGGCTCGAGCAGGTCGAACACCTGCAGCAGGCGGCTCATCGTCGTCGATTCGCCGCCCGGGATCACCACGCCGTCGACGCTGTCCAGTTCGCTCGCGCGGCGCAGCGCGATCGTGCGCGCGCCGGCCGCGTCGAGCGCGGCCCGATGTTCGCGGACGTCGCCCTGCAACGCCAGCACGCCGATGGTCGGTGTCGTACCCACGGGAAACTACCTGCCTGTTCGTTGTGCCGCCGGCTGCCCCGGCGGGATGTGTTCACGATTCGCGCAGGTAGCGGGTCAATCCTTCCTGCACGACCGCGGCGACCATGTTGCCGTTCCGGTCGAAGATCCGGCCCTGCGTCAGCGCGCGCCCGAACCCGGCGGACGGGGACGTCTGGTCGTAGAGCAGCCAGTCGTCGGCGCGGAACGGACGCATGAACCACATCGCGTGGTCGAGCGACGCGCCCTGCACCTTCTCGTCGGGGTGGGCGACACTGGCCGATCCCAGCAGCGTCATGTCGCTCATGTACGCCAGGGTGCACACATGGAAGACCGGGTCGTCCGGCAGTGTCTCGCGAGAGCGGAACCACACCTGCTGCTGAGAGGCCCAGCGGCTCGACGTGTCCATCTGCTCCCGCGGAACGAACCGGAACTCCCATTCGGCCCATTCGATCCGCGCCCAGTGCACCGTCGGGTCGTCGACCAGGTCCGGGTCGGGCAGATCCTCGGGCATCGGGACCCGCGGCATGGTGTCCTGATGCTCGATTCCCCTCTCGTCCACGTGGAACGACGCCGACATCGTGAAGATCGCCTTGCCGTCCTGCACCGCCGTCACCCGGCGGGTGCAGAACGACCGTCCGTCGCGGATGCGATCGACGAGATAGACGATCTGCATCGTCGGGTTGCCGGGCCGCAGGAAGTAGCCGTGCAGCGAATGCACTTCGAACCCGGGATCGACGGTCCGCACCGCGGAGACCAGCGCCTGACCCGCGACCTGCCCGCCGAACGTCCGCGGCAGCAACGTCTCCGTCGCGATGCCCCGGAAGATGTCCTTCTCGATCTGTTCGAGCGCCAGGATCTCTTCGATCTTCGCCATGCCCGCCCCTTCCACTGTGCGGCCCAAGGCTATAACGCCTCCCCCACCGCACGGTGACGGGAACCGTCACCGTGCGCTCACTGGTGGGCGATCACCAACCGCGCTCGGCGAGCCGGTGCGGCTGAGGGATCTCGTCGACGTTGATGCCGACCATCGCCTCGCCGAGACCGCGGGAAACCTTCGCGAGCACGTCCGGGTCGTCGAAGAAGGTGGTGGCCTTGACGATCGCCGCGGCGCGCTGCGCCGGGTTGCCGGACTTGAAGATGCCCGAGCCGACGAAGACGCCCTCGGCGCCGAGCTGCATCATCATCGCGGCGTCGGCGGGAGTCGCGATACCCCCGGCGGTGAACAGCGTGACGGGCAGCTTGCCCGCCTTGGCGACCTCGACGACCAGGTCGTAGGGGGCCTGCAGTTCCTTCGCCGCGACGTACAGCTCGTCCTCCGGCAGCGACGTGAGCCGGCGGATCTCCTGCCGGATCCTGCGCATGTGGGTGGTGGCGTTCGAGACGTCGCCGGTCCCGGCCTCACCCTTCGACCGGATCATCGCCGCGCCTTCGTTGATGCGACGCAGCGCCTCCCCGAGGTTCGTGGCGCCACACACGAACGGCACCGTGAAGGCGAACTTGTCGATGTGGTTCTCGTAGTCGGCCGGCGTCAGCACCTCCGACTCGTCGATGTAGTCCACACCCAGGGACTGGAGGATCTGCGCCTCGACGAAGTGACCGATGCGGGCCTTGGCCATCACCGGGATCGACACGGCCGAGATGATGCCGTCGATCATGTCGGGGTCGCTCATCCGGGAGACCCCGCCCTGGGCACGAATGTCCGCCGGCACCCGCTCGAGCGCCATGACCGCGACGGCACCCGCGTCCTCGGCGATCTTCGCCTGCTCGGGAGTGACGACGTCCATGATCACGCCGCCCTTGAGCATTTCGGCCATGCCGCGCTTGACGCGGGCCGTGCCGGTGGCGGGGGCGGATTCGGGGGTGCTCACAACGAACTCCTACACGTGTGGTCGGTCGGTCGGAAGCCGCCGGAAACACCATGGTCCTCGATGGGGCCTGGACGGGTTCCGTGGCCAGAAGGAGCCTATGACCGCACCCGGCACGTCGCCGATAGCCAGTCGCGGAGACCTGGCCTTGTGCTCCCGGTCACCGTGTCCCCCGAGGGGCCGGTCACCGAATCGCGCGCACCTCGGGCTCGGTTCGCCGCACGGCGACGTCCCGGGCCTCCCCGAGCAGATCGGCCAGGTCCTGTGGGTACACCGGTTCGCCGCGCTGCTGCAGTCCGCGGATCTCGTCGGCGGTGAACCAGCGAGGCTCGAGCCCCATCGCCCGCTCGAGGTCGGTGAAACCCGCGTCTCCGGCCACGAACACCGGTGCCTGCAATGCGAAGAACAACTCCTCCGAACGGATCACCTCGCCGTTGAAGGGGAACACCGCGACCCTCCGCCACATCGGACCGGCGAGCCGATCCGGGTCGGTCACCAGCCCCGTTTCCTCCTTCAGCTCCCGCACCGCCGCCTCGCGCAGCGACTCCCCCACCTCGACGGCGCCACCGACCGTGAACCAGAAGTGCACGTCCGGGATGGTCGGATCGTTTCCACGCAGCAGCAGCACCCGGCCCTCGTCGTCGAAGAGGACGACCCGCGCCGAGGTGCGGGTCTCGTCCGGCATCCGCGAGGTCTGGGCCGCGGCGCCGGAGCGTTCGGCGATCTCGAAGAACGTCGGGAGCGGCGCGGTACCGCCCAGATGCAGCCACCGCACCGGGCGGCGGGTGCGCAGCGCGAGGGTGTCGCGAACCGCGTCGTTGTGGAATCGCCGGGCGATCATGACGCGGGCCTCGGCGTCGGCCAGCTCGGCGACCAGCTGGGGTCGCAACCGTTCACTGTCGATCGTCGTGAGCATGGACGACAGTGCGTTCTCGGCGGTCTCCCGGTGCTCCCGGTCCGCGCGTTCGGCCCGATCGGCGAGGGCGGCGAGGCGTTTACCGTCCGCGGCCGGTACCGACGCGGCGATGCTGCGCACCACCACCGCCCGGCGGGCCAGCGCCGCGTCGAGCGCCTGCCACGACAGGTCCGACCGCACGTGGAGCCGGTCGAGCCGGTTCGCGGTCGTGTACGCCCACAGTCCCAGGCCGACGACCACTGCCGCGATCAGGGCGAGGACGAGGATCGTCACCGCACTGAGTGTCACGAGCGGACCTCCCGTACCCGTCCGGCCCCGACCGTCACCGTCTCGTAGACCCGCAGGATCTGCTCGGCCACCACGGGCCAGTCGTAGGTGCCGACCACAGCGGAGCCCTCGGCGACCAGTTCGGCGCGACGCGGGTCGTTGCCGAGAACCTCGAGGATGCCCTCGGCGAGCGCGTCGGAGTCCCCGACCGGCACCAGTACACCCGCACGACCGTCGCGCAGCACCCGGCGGAACGCGTCGAGTTCGCTGGCGACGACCGCGGTCCCGGCCGCCATCGCCTCGACCAGCACGATCCCGAAGCTCTCGCCGCCGAGATTCGGGGCACAGTACACGTCGGCACTGCGCATCGCCGACGCCTTCTCGGCGTCGCTGACCTGCCCGAGCAGCCGCAGATGCTTGGCGAGAGGTCCGGCCTCCTTACGGAGCTTGTCCTCGTCGCCGCGGCCGACCACGAGCACCTCGAGGTCGGGATACTTCCCGACGAGCGTCGGCAGCGCACCGAGCAGCACGGCCATGCCCTTGCGGGGTTCGTCGTAGCGGCCCAGGAACAGCACCGTCCGGCCGGCCCTGGGGTAGCCGGGCAGCAGCGGGGCGTGCGCGAAGAACGGCACGTCGACGCCGTTGGGGATCTCCACGGCGTCCCCACCCAGCGAGGTCACCTGCCAGCGGCGGGCCAGTTCCGACACCGCGATGCGGCCGCTGATCTTCTCCAGGAACGGCTGAAGGACACTTTGGAACGTGCTGAGCACGAGCGATTTCGTCGTGGAGGTGTGGAAGGTCGCGACGATCGGGCCCTCGGCGACCTTCAGGGCCAGCATCGACAGGCTCGGCGCGTTCGGTTCGTGGATGTGCAGGACGTCGAAGTCGTTGTCGTTGATCCAGCGCCGCACCCGCGCGTAGGACACCGGTCCGAAGCTCAGCCGCGCCACCGAGCCGTTGTACGGGATGGCGACGGCCCGTCCGGCCGAGACCACGAACGGCGGCAACACCGTGTCCTCGGAGGCCGGCGCGAGCACGCTGACCTTGTGGCCGCGCTCGATCAGCACCTGGGCCAGGTCCACGACGTGTGCTTGTACTCCGCCCGGTACGTCGAACGAATACGGGCAGACCATGCCGATCCTCAACTACGCCTCCATCCGGGCGCGCCGCTCGGCCGACAGGTCGTCGAGCCACAGCGGCTGCAGCATGTGCCAGTCTGCTGGGTGTTCGGCGATGTCGGCGGCGAATCGATCCGCGAGGGCCTGGGTGGCCGCCTCGAGCCCGCCGGTCACGTCGACCTCCGGGTGCACCCGGAACCCCCAGCCGTCGTCGGTGAACCAGCAGTGCACCGGCAGCAGCGCGGCACCGGTCTCGACGGCGAGCTTCGCGGGACCGGCAGGCATCCGGGTGGGTTCGCCGAAGAACGTCACCGGCACACCTTTGCGAGCCAGGTCGCGTTCCCCGAGCAGAGCCACGATCCGATTGTCACGCAGGCGCGCGGACAATTCGACGAAGGGCGGACTCTCGCCACCCGAGAGCGGGAACACCTCGAACCCGAGATGTTCGCGGTAGTCGACGAAACGCTGGTACAGCGACTCCGGGCGCAGCCGCTCGGCGACCGTCGAGAACTGCCCGTAGGTGCGGGCACACCACACCCCGGCCATGTCCCAGTTGCCGCTGTGCGGCAGGGCCAGGATCGCGCCGCGCCCGGCGGCCAGGGCCGCCTCGATGTGCTCGCGGCCCTCGATCGACGAGTCGATGGCCGCGGCGGTCGCGTCGAGGTCCATCGACGGCAAGCGGAACGCCTCGCGCCAGTACCGCGCGTAGGAACGCATCGAACGGCGGATCAGGTCGTCCGGCACGTGTTCCGGGGCGACGCCGAGCACGCGGGCGAGATTGCGGCGCAACTGCTGCGGGCCGCCGTTCCGCCGGGCGGCGATGTCGGCGCCGGTGTCGAACAAGACGCGCGCGACCCGGTCCGGGAGCGCGCGCACCAGCCGCCATCCGGCGCCGTATCCGAGGTCGGTCAGGCGTTCGGCGGATGTCATGCGGCTTCTCCGTCGGTGCCGGTGGCCGGTGCCGGGGCCATCGGCAGCAGTTCCCGGGCGCCGGGTGAACGACGCACCGCGAGGACCCGCTGGAAGACCGTGATGACCGAACCGGCCGCGAGCAGCCACATCGCGACGTGGATCGCCCAGTCGATCCCGAGACCGGTGAAGCCGGCGCCGACGAGCACGATGACCAGCCGGTCGGGGCGCTCGATCAGGCCGCCGTCGGCGGACAGGCCGCTCGCCTCCGCCCGCGCTTTCGCATACGAGATGACCTGGGACGACACGAGACAGATCAGCGTGGCGACGAGCAGCGGACGGCTCTGTTCGTCGTAGACCGCCCACCAGGCCAGGCCCGCGAAGATCGCGCCGTCCGCGACCCGGTCGCAGGTGGCGTCGAGAACCGCGCCGAACCGGGTACCGCCGCCGCGGGCCCGGGCCATGGCCCCGTCGAGCATGTCGAACATCACGAACAGCCAGATGACCATCGCGCCCCAGAACAACTGCCCCATCGGAAACAGCGTGAGGGCGGCGGCGACGGTCGCGACCGTGCCGATCAGCGTCACCGCGTCAGGGGTCAGGCCGGTGCGGATCAATGCCCTGCCGAGCGGCGCGGTGACCTTCGACACCGATGCCCGCCCGAAGAAGCTCAGCATCTCGCGACCCCCGTTTCCGGCTCGATTCGTCCTGTTCGGGACCCGATCCTGCCACGACCGCCCGCCGTTCGTCCGCTTCGCACGGCGAACCCGTGTGGGTCGTGTTCAGGGGTGGACGGTGTCACTCGTCCCATGCGGATGCCAGCAGTGCCCGCGTGTCGCGCAGCAACTGCACCATCACCTTCGAGCCTCCCAGGACCGTGATGAAGTTGGCGTCGCCGCCCCACCGCGGAACCACGTGCAGGTGCAGGTGCTCGGAAAGCGAACCTCCCGCTGCCGCACCGAGATTGAGCCCGACGTTGAAGCCGTGGGGCCGCGACACCCGCTTGATGACCCGCACCGCGCGCTGTGCGAACGCCATCAGCTCGGTGCTCTCCTCGAAGGTCAGGTCCTCGAGGTTCGCCACCCGCCGGTACGGCACCACCATCAGATGGCCCGGGTTGTACGGGTACAGGTTGAGCACCGCGTAGACGAACTCGCCGCGCGCGACGACGAGTCCCTCCTCGTCCGTCATCTTCGGTATGTCGGTGAACGGCTCGTACGGGCCGTCCTCCGCTCGCGGGGACTCGGTGATGTACGACAAGCGGTGCGGCGACCACAACCGCTGCAGATGGTCGGCCTCGCCGACACCCCGGTCGACGAGGGCTTCGGACTCGGCGGGGCCGCAGCCCCGGTCGCCGGTCACGACCCGAGCTCCGCGCCCTCGGGCGCGATGAGCGCGGCGGTCGGGGAGGCGTTCTCGCGGCGCCGGACCCAGTCGGCGACGATGCGCACGGCCTCGGCCACCGGCACGCCGTTGACCTGGGTGCCGTCGCGGAACCGGAAGCTCACGGCACCGGCCTCGACGTCCCGCTCGCCGGCGAGCAGCATGAACGGGACCTTCTGGGTGGTGTGGTTGCGGATCTTCTTCTGCATGCGGTCGTCGCTGAGGTCGACCTCGGCGCGGATGCCTTCGGCCTTCAGCTGCCGCGCGACGTCGAGCAGGTGATCGGCGAAGTTCTCGGCGACCGGGATGCCGACGACCTGCACCGGCGACAGCCAGGCCGGGAACGCCCCCGCGTAGTGCTCGGTGAGCACACCGAAGAACCGCTCGATCGAACCGAACAGCGCGCGGTGGATCATGACCGGGCGATGCTTGGCGCCGTCCTGTCCGGTGTACTCGAGTTCGAACCGCTCGGGCAGGTTGAAGTCGAGCTGGATCGTCGACATCTGCCAGTTGCGCCCGAGGGCGTCGTTGACCTGGACGGAGATCTTCGGACCGTAGAAGGCGGCGCCGCCCGGGTCCGGCACGAGATGCAGACCGGACGCCTCGGCGACCTCGCGCAGCGTCTCGGTGGCCGTCTCCCACAGTTCGTCGCTGCCGACGAACTTCTTGGGGTTCTTCGTGGACAGCTCCAGGTAGTAGTCGTCGAGACCGTAGTCCTTGAGCAGGTCCAGGATGAAGTTCAGGACGCTGGTGAGCTCGTCGCGCATCTGCTCCGGGGTGCAGAAGATGTGCGCGTCGTCCTGCGTCATGCCGCGCACGCGGGTCAGTCCGTGGACGACGCCGGACTTCTCGTAGCGGTAGACGGAACCGAACTCGAACATGCGCAGCGGCAGTTCGCGGTAGGAACGCCCGCGCGACCGGAAGATCAGGTCGTGCATCGGGCAGTTCATGGGCTTGAGGTAGTAGTCCTGCCCCGGCTTGCGGACGGTCCCGTCCTCGTTCAGTTCCTCGTCGATGTGCATCGCGGGGAACATGCCGTCGCGGTACCAGTCGAGGTGGCCGGACACCTCGTAGAGGTGGCCCTTGGTGATGTGCGGCGAGTACACGAACTCGTAGCCGGCCTCGACGTGCCGTCGGCGCGAGTAGTTCTCCATCTCCTGACGGATGATTCCGCCCTTGGGATGGAACACGGGCAGGCCGGAACCGAGCTCGTCGGGGAACGAGAACAGGTCGAGTTCGTTGCCGAGCTTGCGGTGGTCCCGACGTTCCGCCTCGGCGAGGAGCTCGAGGTGCTTGTCCAGCGCCTCGGCGGACTCCCACGCGGTGCCGTAGACACGCTGCAGACCGGCATTGTCCTGGTCGCCGCGCCAGTACGCGGCGGAGCTGCGGGTCAGCTTGAACGCGGGGATGAACTTGGTGGTCGGGACGTGCGGTCCGCGGCACAGGTCCTTCCACACGAGTTCGCCGGTGCGCGGGTTGAGGTTGTCGTAGATGGTCAGCTCTTTGCCGCCGACCTCCATGATCTCGGGGTCGTCGATGCCCGACTTGTCGTCGATCAGCTCGAGCTTGAACGGCTCGTTCTTCAGCTCCTCGCGGGCGTCCTCGAGGTTCTCGACGACCCGGCGGGAGAAGCGCTGCGCGTCCTTGACGATCTTCTTCATGCGCTTCTCGAGCTTCGCGAGGTCCTCCGGGGTGAAGGGGCGCTCGACCTGGAAGTCGTAGTAGAAGCCGTCCTTGATGGGCGGTCCGATGCCGAGCTTGGCCTCGGGGAACTCCTGCTGCACGGCCTGGGCCAGCACGTGCGCGGCGGAGTGCCGGATGACGCTACGGCCGTCCTCGGTGTCGGCGGCGACCGCCTCGACCTCGACATCCTCCTCGGGCGTCCACGCCAGGTCGCGCAGGGCACCCTCCGGATCTCGGATGACGACGATCGTCTCGGGTCCCTTGACGGGCAGCCCGGCGTCACGGACGGCGGCACCGGCAGTGGTTCCCGCGGGCACCCGGACGAGCGTGGCTGGTTTCGCGGATGCGGGCGTGGTCACTGTGGTGAACTCCTCCGGCTCGATGCCTGACGATGGACGGTGGCCGGCCGCGCAGAGGCGCGCGTCGGCAACCTCCCCATGCTATCGGCACGCCCCGGTCCCGCCGCTATCGGCACGGCGCTGTCGCGCCTTCGTCGACCCGTTGCGCCGGATCGAGGACCGGTCGCGATCACGACGGCCGGTGTCAGAGCTCGTTCAGCCCGCTCAGGACCCGCCGGAGGAGTTCCGCGCCGGGGCCGATCCGGTCGACGGTCCGGTGCACGGTGAGTTCACCCGAGGCCGCCAGGTCGCCGACGAGCACCCGCGCGACGCCGAGGGGAATCCCGGCGAGCGCGGCGACCTCCATGATCGAGCGTGGCTGCGAGCACAGTCCCAGCACGATGCGGTGTTCGTCGAGTCCCGGAATCACTCCGGTGTTCTCGGACGCCGCCACCATCGCGGATGTCGAAACCAAAGCTTCGAGCGGAAGATCCACTTCGGCTCGGGTGCGCCCCTGGCTGCGCACGAACGGGCGCACGAACGACGGCGCTTCCTGATCCATGTTCTTGTCCCCCACGAAAGTCTCGGACATCCTGGGCTGCACTGCCCCCACCGCGTCCACAGGATGCCTTCCGGCGGCGGTGTGCGCTACCGGATCCTCGCCGATGTATGACACGTCGTCATCCATCTCCGAGGCGGTTGTGGCGGCGTGTTTCGGAATGTACCTCCGCCGCCGCGCGGCAGTGCCGAATCGGGCGCCCGTCACCCCCACGGCCGGCCATTGATTGTCGGCGACACTCATCTCTCAGCCCCATCCTCCTTGCGGTGAGATCGATCCTGCCATCAGTCACACCATCTGGTGAGGTTGCGCAGGTCACACCTGCCACGACAGCCCCACCGTTCCCATCGAACCGTCCGGATCAGGGACCGGCGAGATGTGGAGGGGGCCGAATACGAAAAGAGCACCCCATCGGGGTGCTCTCGTGATCGGGCGATTGTTGTGGTCCCGGCTGGGATCGAACCAGCGACCTCCCCGGTGTGAACGGGACGCTCTTCCACTGAGCCACGGGACCGCGCCGCTTCGCAGCGGCTCGAACGAGAAGGAA
>NZ_JBMBTE010000105.1:0-17015 GCF_048897285.1 Rhodococcus sp. O3 | reverse complement strand
CACCACCACATCGAGCGGTCCTACCCAGGTCGGGGTGGTCGGTGCGACGACCAGCGGCACGGTCGCGTGCGCGGCCAGCATCGCGACGACCAGTTCGGCGGCCCGCGCCGAGCGAGCGTCCCCGCCGACGAGGACGACGCTGCGCGGGTGCAGGTCGTGCAACCGGTCCAGTGCCTGTTCGTCGACCGCGGATGCCGTCGCCCGGATCTGCGCGCCGCCGAGCGCCGACATGCGCAGGATGCCGTCGATGTCGGCCGCGATCAGAGCGCTCGAGTCATCGAAGTCGAACAGCGGCGAGGGAGCCGTCATCACTGCGCCACCTTCCTTCAGCCGATTCGAACCGGCCCGACGCAGCAGCCCGGGCACACCCGATTATCCCCGTCACGAACATTTCCGTCACGAACGCACGCCGTCACGAACGCACGATGGCCAGGATTTCCGTCGCCAGCGAGTCGACCTCTTCCGCCGTGCGCGCCTCCACGTTGAGGCGCAGCAGCGGTTCGGTGTTGGAGGCACGCAGGTTGAACCATGCGTTGCCGGGCAGGTTCACCGTGACCCCGTCGAGCCGGTCCACCGACTCGGCGCGGTCCGCGAACGCGGTGAGCACCGCGTCGGTCCGTGCCGCGGCGTCGTCGACGGTCGAGTTCAGCTCACCGGACGCGGCGTACCGCTCGTAGGAGCTCATGAGTTCGGAGAGCGGGAGTTCCTGCCCGCCCAGCGCGGCCAGCACGTGCAGGGCCGCGAGCATCCCCGAGTCGGCGCCCCAGAAGTCGCGGAAGTAGTAGTGCGCGGAATGCTCCCCGCCGAAGACCGCACCGGTCTCGGCCATCTGCTGCTTGATGAACGAGTGACCCACCCGGGTGCGGACCGGCTCGCCACCGAGTTCGGTGACGAGTTCGGGCACGACCCGCGAGGTGATGAGGTTGTGGATGATCGTCGCGCCGGGTTCCTTCGCGAGCTCGCGGGCTGCGACGAGGGCGGTGACCGCGGAGGGGGTGACCGGCTCGCCGCGCTCGTCGACGACGAAGCAACGGTCGGCGTCACCGTCGAACGCCAGACCGACGTCCGCTCCCGACTCGCGCACGAGCTGCTGGAGGTCGACGAGGTTCGCCGGATCGAGGGGGTTCGCCTCGTGGTTCGGGAAGGTGCCGTCGAGTTCGAAGTACAGCGGCACGAGTTCGACGGGGAGGACATCGAACACCGCCGGCACCGTGTGCCCGCCCATGCCGTTCCCGGCGTCCACAGCGACCTTCAGGGGCCGCATCGCGCTCAGATCCACCAGGCCCCGGACGAACGAGGCGTACTCGTCGAGGACGTCCTGCTCCGTGATCGTGCCCGGCGCACCGTCGTGGGCGGGTACCCCGGACACCAGTTCGGCGGTGATGGTGGCGAGGCCGGTTTCCTGACCGACGGGCTTCGCGCCGGCACGGCACAGCTTGATGCCGTTGTAGCGGGCCGGGTTGTGGCTGGCGGTGAACATGGCGCCGGGGGCGTCGAGGAGCCCGGAGGCAAAGTACAACTGGTCGGTCGAGGCGAGCCCGATGTGGACGACGTCGAGCCCCTGGGCGGTGACGCCCTCGGCGAACGCGCGGGACAACTCGGGCGAGGATTCACGCATGTCGTGACCGATGACGATCCGCGTCGCCGGCTTCTCGCCGTCGCGCACGAGCCGGGCGAAGGACGCACCGACCTCGCGGACGAAATCCGCGTCGATCTGGTCACCCACCACGCCCCGCACGTCGTATGCCTTGACGACGGCGGCCACGGATTCGGCAGATCTCGCCACTGTTATTGCTCCTGATCGTCGTACACGCACGCCACCCTCCGCAGCGCGGCAGCGATCAGCCTAGTGGAGCACTCGGGCCGGCAGTTCTCAGGACTGTTGTGCTCAGGACTGCTGTGCTCAGGACTGCTGTACTCAGGACGTGGGGTCCGGCAGCACACGCAGGTGTCCGCGACGGCCGGTGCGTGTCGTCGGCTGCGCGACCTGCCGCGGGGCGGCGTCGGACTCGTCGGAGTCGCCGTGACCGTGACCGCGATCGCCCAGACCGGCCTCCCGCACCGCCTCGGCGAGCGCGGTCAGATCGTCCTCGTCGGGTGTACCCGACGAGAACGCACCTTCGTACCGGACCAGTTCCCAGCCCTTCGGCGCAGTGATCCTCGAGCCGTGCGATTCGCACAGATCCCACGAGTGCGGCTCGGCCACCGTGGCCAGCGGTCCCACGACCGCCGTGGAATCCGAGTACACGTAGGTCAGCGTCGCAACAGCAGGGTTCTTGCACCCAGGCCGGCAGCATCGACGCAGTGTTCTCACGGATGGGAGCGTAGCGCGCCCGTCGCGTCGCGACTATCCGGACACACCGGAACGGCACAATTCGAGTCCCGTGTCGTAGTGTCGCCTACATGTCTCGCGTTCGTCGGCCCCGCCCCGTGACGTCCCGATCCGTCGCGCGTCGCGGACGCGGAATCCGCGGGCCGATGTTCCCCCACGACCTTCCGGTGTGGAAGTCGCGGGCCGAGAAATTCGATCTGCTCGTGCTCGGTGCGTTCGCCCCGATCGACGCGCAGTGGCACGACCGCCTCACGAAGCTCGACATCGCGGTCGACGAGGTCCCGAAGATCCGTGCGCTGGATCCGGACTCGGTGAACTGGCCGGACGAGGTCGTCGCGGACGGTCCGGTGCCGCTGTCGCGGCTCGTCCCGGCCGGCATCGATCGTCGCGGCGCGGCCACGCGGGCACGCATCGTCCTGTTCCGCCGGCCCCTCGAATTGCGCGCGAAGGATCCCGACGACCTGACCGATCTGGTCCACGACGTGCTCGTGCACCAGGTCGCAACGTATCTGGGAGTCGAACCGGAGGTCGTCGATCCCGAACTCGGGGATCTCGGCGAAGACTGAACCGGGTGATCTCGGCGAGGACCGGTCGTCGGTGACGACTGCGACTCGGTGACGACTACGGCTCGGTGGCGACTGCTCGGAAAAGGGTGAGGGCCGGATACTCGACCCCCATCGAGTACCCGACCCTCACCCCCAAGCAGACCGGCATTCCACCTTGTCCGAACTCCCCGTACCGGACCGGTCCCGATCTCAGACGATGCCCCGCTTGAGGCGCCGCCTTTCCCTCTCCGACAGACCACCCCAGATGCCGAACCGCTCATCGTGGGCCAGGGCGTACTCGAGGCATTCGTCCTTCACCTCGCACCCCAAGCAGATCCGCTTGGCCTCCCGCGTCGATCCACCCTTTTCGGGGAAGAACGCCTCCGGATCGGTCTGCGCACACAGCGCACGGTCCTGCCACTGTTCCTCGACGTCCGACGGATCAGAAAGTCCTGCAATCAGACTCAACACCGACGACGTCGGCTGTCCGTCGTGCCCGCCTTCGGCACAGATGCCCTCGACTGCAGTGTCGATCCGAGAGTCCTCGAACCATTCGCGCTCGTCGGCCATACACGCCTCCTAACCTGCAGCGCTGCATCCTTCACATTCGGGGATCTACCCCGGGCCATTCCGCGAAGGCCGGTCGTATATGCATATTCCGCACACGATCCTGCGTTTCGAAATGTCGGAATGACACGTATGTGATTACACACGTTGGGCGTGTCGCGGTCAAGCCGAACGGACGTATTCGCTACCATCGAGCACTTCGGAGTAGGCCGCGTCACGCTCGGCGCAATTCACCCGGTGACACCCGGCACAATTCACCCTGTCGCATTCCTCACATTTCACCCCATCGGGCGGTGCCTCACCAGTCACGAAACGGACCCCCTAGGCTTGTCCTGTGAACGTGACAGTTTTGGTCGGCGGTGTCGGCGGGGCCCGGTTCCTCACCGGCTTGCGCGCGCTGCTCGGCATCGAACCCGGGCGAGACCTCGCCGTGGACGCCCCGCACCGCATCACCGCGGTCGTCAACGTCGGTGACGACGTCTGGATGCACGGGCTGCGAATCTGTCCCGACCTCGACACATGCATGTACACGCTCGGCGGTGGCATCGACCCCGAACGGGGCTGGGGCCGCACCGACGAAACGTGGAACGCCAAGGAGGAACTCGCCGCATACGGCGCGAACCCCGACTGGTTCGGTCTCGGCGACCGGGACCTGGCGACCCATCTCATCCGCACCCAGATGCTGCGCACCGGATATCCGCTCTCCGCGGTCACCGAAGCGCTGTGCACCCGATGGAAGCCCGGGGTGACGCTGCTCCCGGTGTCGGACGACCGCAGCGAAACCCACGTCGTGATCACCGACCCCGCCGACGGCGAACGCCGCGCGATCCACTTCGAGGAATGGTGGGTGCGGCACCGCGCGGCGGTCGAGACCCATTCCTTCGCGCACATCGGCGCCGACGAAGCGAAACCTGCACCGGGAGTGCTGGAATCGATCGAATCGGCGGACGCGGTGATCCTCGCTCCGTCGAACCCCGTGGTGAGCATCGGCGCGATCCTCGCCATCCCCGGCATCCGCGGCGCCCTGCGCACCACCTCCGCGAAGGTCGTCGGCCTGTCTCCGGTCGTCGGGGGGAAGCCGTTGCGCGGCATGGCCGACGCGTGCCTCGACGTGATCGGCATCGAATCGACCGCGGAAGCCGTCGGCCGCCACTACGGCGCGCGCAGCGGCACCGGCATCCTCGACGGCTGGCTCGTCCACGAGACCGACACCGCCGACGTTCCCGGCGTGGCCGTCCGCAGCGTTCCCCTGCTCATGACCGACCCCGCAGCGACCGCCGAAATGGCGCGCGCCGCACTCGAACTCGCCGGAGTCAGCCTGTGATGTCCCCCGACGCGACCGCCAGCACCGACGTGCGCGACCACGCACCCGGCCGGCCGATCGAGATCATCCCGGTCACCGGACTGCCCGAGTTCCGGCCCGGCGACGATCTCGCCGAGGCGATCGCCGCCGCTGCGCCGTGGCTCGTCGACGGTGACATCCTCGTCGTCACCAGCAAGATCGTCTCCAAGGCCGAGGGACGCATCGTCGAGTCCCCCACCGACCCGGACGCGCGCGATGCGCTGCGGCGGCGGCTGGTCACCCAGGAGGCGGTCCGTGTGCTGGCCCGCAAGGGACGCACGCTCATCACCGAGAACCGGCTCGGCATCGTCCAGGCCGCCTCCGGGATCGACGGTTCCAATGTCGACTCCGGCGAACTCGCGCTGCTCCCCGAGGACCCCGACGCCAGCGCCGCCGCCTTGCGTGAACGCTTGCGCTCGCTGCTCGGGGTGACCGTCGCCGTCGTCGTCACCGACACGATGGGCCGCGCCTGGCGCGTCGGCCAGACCGACGCCGCGATCGGTGCCGCGGGCCTGCCGGTCCTGCACGGCTACGCCGGCTCGCACGATTCGCAGGGCAACGAACTGTTCGTCACCTCCGTCGCCCTCGCCGACGAACTCGCCGCCGCCGGCGACCTCGTCAAGGGCAAGCTCGGTGGGGTTCCGGTGGCGATCGTGCGCGGTCTCGACACCGTCGACGACGGTTCCACGGCCCAGGACCTGATCCGCCGCGGCGATGAGGACCTGTTCTGGCTCGGCGCCGACGAGGCTCTCGACCAGGGGCGTCGTGAGGCGTTGCTGCTGCGCCGGTCCGTGCGGACCTTCGCGGCCGAACCCGTCGACCCGGAGGATCTGCGCGACGCGGTCGCCGACGCGCTCACCGCCCCCGCCCCGCACCACACGCGCCCGGTGCGGTTCGTGTGGGTGCGCACCGAGCAGGTGCGCCGCCGGCTGCTCGACCGGATGCGCGACCGCTGGGCCGAGGACCTGGCGGCAGACGGACTGGACGCGGCCGCGATCGAACGCCGGCTGGCCCGCGGCGCGATTCTCTACGACGCCCCCGAGGTCCTCGTCCCGTTCTGGGTGCCCGACGGCGCGCACACCTATCCCGACGCGCGCCGGACCGCGGCCGAGGCCACCATGTTCACGGTCGCGGCCGGTGCCGCCGTGCAGGGACTGCTCGTCGCGCTCGCCGTGCGCGGGCTCGGCAGCTGCTGGATCGGATCGACGATCTTCGCGCCCGACGTGGTGCGCGAGGAACTGGGTCTGCCCGCCGACTGGTCGCCGCTCGGCGCGATCGCCGTCGGGCATCCGCTCACCGCACCCGAGCCGCGCGAACCCGCATCCGCCGACGCCGCGCTGCTGGAGCTGTAGCGATGTCGGCGCGTTCGCTGCACGAGTCCGCCACCGAGCGGCTCCTGGCCTGGGACACCGATTCTGCCGACGCCGAATCGCTGCGGCACACGATGCTCGCGTTCCTCGGCTCGGCGCCGGACGGCTGCCTGCGTGCCCACGCGCCCGGACACATCACGGCGTCGTCGCTGGTGCTCGACGCGGAGCATCGCAACGTGCTGCTCACCCTGCATCCGAAGGTGGGCAGGTGGATCCAGCTCGGCGGGCACTGCGAGGAATCCGACGACACCGTGGTCGACGCGGCACTGCGCGAGGCCACCGAGGAATCGGGCATCGAGGGCCTCGTCATCGATCCGGACCTGCTGTCGGCGCACACCCACCCGATCACGTGCTCGCTCGGGATTCCTACCCGGCATCTCGACCTGCGGTTCCTGGTGACGGCACCGCCCGGTGCGGTGCCGACGCGCAGTGCCGAATCCACGGATCTGCGGTGGTGGCCCGTCGACGCGCTGCCCGACGACGCCGAGCGCGACACGATCGAGCATCTGGTGGCGCTGGCGGCGGCCCGCTCAGTCGAACGAGCCGTGCCGGCCGGAACCGGCGGCGAACCGCGCGGCGCCGGCCACGGCGCCGTCGGCCAGTGACGTCGTACCCCGACGGAATTCGTTGAGCATCGCCTGATCCTCGGTCAGGCCCGCCTGTTCGAGCACCGACAGCCGGTCCTGCCTCAGACACGTCTGCGGGAATCCCGCGATCTCGGTGGCCAGTTCGACGGCCGCGTCCAGCGCCGTCCCGGCCGGAACCGTGCGGTTGACCAGTCCCATGCTCAGCGCCTCGTCGGCAGCGACCGGGCGGCCGGTCAGGACGAGGTCCATCGCGCGGCTCTCCCCGATCAGCCGTGGCAGCCGGACGGTGCCGCCGTCGATGAGCGGCACACCCCATCGGCGGCAGAACACGCCGAGGACCGCGTCGTCGTCGGCGACCCGGAGGTCCGCCCAGAGAGCCAGCTCCAGGCCCCCGGCGACGGCGTGCCCTGAGATCGCCGCGATCACCGGTTTGGACAGCCGCATCCGGCTCACGCCCATCGGTCCGTCCCCGTCGGGCGCGACGCGGTTGCCGTCGCCCGTGCTGATCGCCTTGAGATCCGCACCGGCACAGAATGTTCCGCCCTCACCGTGGAGGACGGCGACGGCCGCGTCGGGATCCGCGTCGAACGCCCGGAACGCCGCGGCGAGTGCCTCGGCGGTGGGTCTGTCCACGGCATTGCGCACGTGCGGGCGGTTCAGTCCGATCGTCGTGACCGGACCGACTTTTCGGACGACGACCGTGTCGGGAGTCATCCCCGGAGCCTACTCACGCGACCGGCGAGCCACCCCGGTTCGCGGTCTCGACCGGTGCGAGCGTCGGCCGTTTGGGGGTGATCCCGTCACCGGAGGAGGTGCCGCGGACCCGGCGGCCGACCCAGGGAACGAGGAAGTCCCGCATCCACCGCAGGTCCTCGCGTCGCTGCTCGGCGGGTGCGGGCTCCGGGATCCGTTCGAGGACGACCGGTTCGATGCCGTGCTCGACGCCGAGCGCATCGAGCACCCGTGCGGCCATGTTGCGGTGCCCGAGCGGCGACATGTGCAGGCGGTCGAAATCCCACATGCGGTAGTCCCGGTACTCGCCGAAACGCCAGTAGTCGACGAGCGTCGCACCGCGCCGGTCCGCGATCTCGCGAACGAGTTCGTTGTAGGTCGCGATCCGGCCGCGCAGGTGCCGGAACACCGGCGCCCATCCGACGTCGTAGGCGGTCCACATCACGACGGTCGCGCCGGTCGCGGCGAGGCGGCCGATCGCGTCGTCGTACTCGGCGGCCATCGCGTCCAGGTCCAGCTTCGGCCGCATGACGTCGTTGCCGCCGGCGTAGATGGTGACCAGGTCCGGGTTCAGGGTGACGGCCGCGTCGACCTGCTCGGCGAGGATCTGCCGCATGAGCCGCCCGCGCACCGCGAGATTCGCGTACGCGAAATCCGGCCCGGCAGCGGCCAGTTCGTCCGCTACCCGATCGGCCCATCCGCGTATCCCGTTGGGACGCGACGGGTCCGGGTCACCCACTCCTTCGGTGAACGAATCCCCCAGAGCCACATAGCGTTCGAATTTCACAGGTCACCACCCACGCAGTCGGTCGAAGGTATCTCGTGCGGTCAGACGTCGGTACTGAACCGGATCCCGCCGTCGGGGATGGTCACGCCCGGCCACACCCGTGCACCGCGAAGCAGTTCACAGCGGGCGCCGATGTCCGCGCCGTCACCGATCACGCCGTCCCGGATCAGCGCACGCGGTCCGACCCGCACGCCGAATCCGATGATGGACCGCTCGATCACCGCACCGGCCTCGACCTTCGCACCGTCGAAGATCACGGCACCGTCCAGGCGCGCCCCGGCGCCGATCTCGGCGCCGCGACCGACGACGGTTCCGCCGATCAGCAGCGCACCGGGAGCGATCGACGCGCCCGGGTGCACGAGCGACTCGCCGCGCTGCCCCGGCAGGGCCGGCGACGGCGCGATGCCGCGGACCAGGTCCGCCGATCCGCGCACGAAGTCCTCCGGGGTACCCATGTCGCGCCAGTACGCGGCGTCGACGTGCCCGAACACGCGCTTGCCCTCGGTGAGCAGCGCCGGGAACACCTCGCGTTCCACCGAGACGGGACGGCCCTCGGGGATGGACTCGATGATCTCCCGCTTGAACACGTAGCAGCCCGCGTTGATCTGATCGGTCGGCGGATCCTGCGTCTTCTCGAGGAACGCGGTGACCCGGCCGTCGGCGTCGGTCGGCACGCAACCGAACGCGCGAGGGTCCCCGACCCTCACCAGGTGCAGGGTCACGTCCGCGTCGGTCCGGGTGTGCGTGTCGAGGATCGCCCCGAGATCGGTGCCGCCGAGGACGTCACCGTTGAACACCATGACGTTGTCGGCGCGCAGCTTGGGCAGCACGTTGCGGATACCGCCGCCGGTGCCGAGCGGTTCGCTCTCGGTGACGTACTCGATCTCCAGACCGAGATCGGAGCCGTCGGCGAAGTGCTCCTCGAAGACCTCCGCCTTGAACGAGGTGCCGAGCACGACGTGCTTGATCCCGGCCTCCCGAATACGGGCCAGCAGGTGCGTCAGGAACGGCACACCGGCGGTGGGCAGCATCGGCTTCGGCGCCGACAGCGTCAGTGGCCGCAGGCGGGTGCCCTGGCCGCCGACCAGGATGACCGCATCGGTGTGCGGTGCTGCGTCACTCGTCATCTCGTCTCCCCTGATCACTCTGCCGGCCGTCCGTCACGGTGCCGGAATTCTCTCGATCGCGTTCGCGGACCGCAGCCGCGACCGCCACTCTGGAACGCACCGCGAGGCCGGCGCGCAGCGCCCACCGCAGCGGGGCCTGCCACAGGTGCGGGTGCCGGTCCGCCTGGAACCGGTAGGCACTGTCGTGATGGGCAGGCAGCATCAGCTCCGGATGGCGTCCGGCGGCGTGCCCCTTGGCGTGGGTGACCTCGGCGTCCGGGATGTAGACGTTGAGCCAGCCGGCGCGGCCGAGCCGGTCTCCGAGGTCGACGTCCTCCATGTACATGAAGTAGCGCGAATCGAAACCGTCGACCGCGTCGAACGCCGCGCGCCGCAGCAACAGGCACGATCCGGACAGCCAGCCCACCGCCCGCTCGGCGACCGCCTCGTTGTCCTGGCGGTAGCGCAGGGTCCACGGGTTCGACGGCCACACCGTGCCGAGCAGGGCGTGCCCGGCGCCGGAGACCAGAGTCGGCACGCTGCGCGCCGACGGATAGATGCTGCCGTCCGGTTCGCGGATGAGCGGGCCCAGGGCACCGGCCCGCGGCCAGCGCTGCGCGGCCTCGAGGAGGCGGTCCAGCGATCCCGGCCCCCACCGCACGTCCGGATTGGCGACGACGACGAACTCGGCCGACGGATCGACCTCGGCGACAGCGCGGTTCACGGCGCCGCCGTAGCCGATGTTCCCGCCGGTGTGCAGCAACCGCACGTTCGGGTGCGCGGCCTCGGCGGCCTCCGGCGCCCCGTCGGTGGACCCGTTGTCCGCCATGATCACCTGTGTCGGCAGTTCCGTCGCACCCGTCAGCGTCGCCAGGAAATGCTCCAGGTGCTCGCCGGGCGAGTAGGTCACCGTCACCACGGCCAGCTTCGCACTCACGCGGGCCACCTTAGCGGCCGCATCCGAGTGCTCCGAATCACGCAGTCCGTCCCCGGACACGTCCCCCGGCCGGTCGGTGCCCGGCTCGGACGCCACGGCGTCGCGCGTCACCCACGGACCTCCGTCGTGCTCAGCGCTGCGTGCAGTGCCTCACGCCACGGACGCAACGGCGTCAGGCCCGCCGCGGCCCACGCGCTGCCGTCGAGTACCGAATACGCCGGGCGCGGCGCGGGCCGCACGAACTCGGCGCTGCTGCACGGCCGCACCCGCTCGGGGTCCGCCCCGATCTCCGCGAACACGGCCCGGGCCAGATCGAACCAGCTCGCCTCTCCCGCGTTGGTGGCGTGCAGCACTCCGCCGGGCACCGGATCCGGGCCGCCCGTGCGAGCGGCCAGTTCGAGCAGCGCGTCCGCGAGGTCGCGGGCGAACGTCGGAGATCCGCGCTGGTCGTCGACCACCGAAACGGTGTCGCGTTCGCGTTCGAGACGTCGCATCGTGGCGACGAAGTCGCCGTCGTCGCCGGTGTACACCCACGCGGTGCGCACGACGTGCGCGGACGGCAGCGCGGCGAGGACGCCACGTTCCCCGGCGAGCTTCGTCCGCCCGTACGCGGTGCGGGGGCCGGTCGGCGCGTCCACCCGGTACGGCTCGGTCGCGTCGCCGGCGAACACGTAGTCGGTGGAGACGTGCACGAGGTGGGCGCCCGCTCGGGCACACGCGGCGGCGAGCACCGCCGGACCGTCACCGTTCACCGCCGCTGCCCGGTCCTCGTCGGTCTCGGCAGCGTCGACCGCGGTGTAGGCGGCGCAGTTGAGGACCACGTCCCCGGGCCGGACGACGTCGGCGACGCTGCGCGGATCCGTGATGTCGAGCTCGTCGGAACCGTATCCGCGGATCTCCACACCGGCGGCCGTGCCGCGCGCGAGCAACTGCCGGCCGAGCTGACCGCGGGCACCGGTGATCAGAACTGTGTTCACGGCCAAAGTCTGGCACGCCGGAGAGGCTCCCGACGATGCGCCGGTGCCCGCAGTAGCCTTGGTTCCGCGCCGCCCCGACGGCGGCGTACGCCATCCGAGCCACCCGACAGGAGGACCTGCACGTGCCGCCAGAGCCGCCCACCCGCAGCGATCGGGAGAGGCCGGCGCCACGCAGGACCAGGCAGCAGACCACGCCCGTGCAGCGTGGCCCGAGTGTCGCCGCGCGGGTGTTCGAGGGCCGTCCGTTGCGCATCGCGATGGCGATGCTGGCGGCGTTGACCCTGGTGGTGACCGGTTTCGCGTGGCGGAGCATCGACTCGCTGCGGGCCTCGCTCGCGACGATCGGCGGTCTCGGGCTCGGCGGTGGAGAGGACGGTGCCCTCGACATCCTTCTGGTCGGCACCGACAGCCGCACCGACGCGCACGGCAACGCACTGTCGCAACGGGAACTCGACGCGCTGCGGGCCGGCGAGGAGGTCGCCAACAACACCGACACGATCATCCTGATCCGGGTGCCCAACGACGGCAGTTCCGCGACGGCCGTGTCCATCCCCCGCGATGCGTACGTCGAGGTGCCGGGCATCGGCATGTCGAAGATCAACGCGGCGTACGGCGCGACGAAGGAACTCGAGCGCATCCGGCTCGTCGAGGACGGCGAATCGGACGCGACCGCGGAGAAGGACTCCTCCCGGGCCGGTCGCGAAGCCCTGATCGACACGGTGGCGAACCTGACCGGCGTCACAGTCGACCACTACGCGGAAGTCGGCCTGCTCGGATTCGTGCTGCTCACCGACGCGGTGGGCGGCGTGGACGTCTGCCTCAACAATGCGGTCGACGAGCCGCTGTCGGGCGCACGGTTCGCCGCCGGCAAGCAGACCCTGCAGGGACCCGACGCGCTGAGCTTCGTCCGGCAACGCCACGATCTGCCACGCGGCGACCTCGACCGCATCGTGCGGCAGCAGGTGTTCATGGCGTCCCTGGTGCAGAAGGTGCTCAGCGCGAAGACGCTGAGCAATCCGTCGAAGCTGAGTCAGCTCACCGCGGCGGTGCAGCGGTCGGTGGTGCTCGACGACGACTGGGACATCCTCGACCTGGCGACACAGATGCAGGACCTGTCGGGCGGTGCGGTGCAGTTCTCCACCATTCCCGTCGAGGACATCAACGCCATGACCGACTACGGCGAGTCCGTCGTGCAGGTCGATCCGGCCGCGGTGCGGTCGTTCGTGGCGTCCCTCAGCGGCGTCGAGACCACAGAAGCCACCGAGGTCGCCGCGACCACCGCGGTCGCACCCGACGTCGACCGCTCCTCGGTGACGGTCGACGTCGCGAACGCCGGGGACGTCGCCGGTCTCGCGTCCACCGTGTCGGCCGCCCTGACGGACGAGGGTTTCACCGAGGGTGAGGTCGGCAACTACGGGGTGGTCGGGAGCGGCGATCCGGTGGAGACGTCGACGGTGTTCGCGGCCGACCCGGATTCCGACGAGGCGAAGGCCGTGGCCGCCGTGCTCGGGGGTCTCGACATCGTCGCCGACAGGTCGCTGCCCAAGGGTCAGGTCACGGTCGTGCTGGCAGCCGGCTACGACGGCCCCGGTTCCGGTGCGTCCGGGTCGACCACCAGCACGGCCGCGTCGGAGCTGACGCCGGCCGGTGGCACCGCCACACCCGCCCCACCCGCCGACCCGATCGACGCCGGCAACGGGACCCGCTGCGTCAACTGATCACCCCGACGAAAGAGAACTCCGTGACCACCCTGACCGACGCCCTGCTCGATCCGATCCTGGCCGCCGACCCGGCAGGTCCGCGCATCACCTGGTACGACGATGCGACCGGCGCCCGCATCGAGTTGTCGGCGGTCACGCTCGCGAACTGGGCGGCGAAGACCGCCAACATGATTCGCGACGAGTTCGGGCTGCTGCCCGGCGGCCGGGTCGCGGTGCTGCTGCCCGCGCACTGGCAGACGGCAGCGGTGCTGCTCGGTGCGTGGTGGGCGGGCGCCGACGTCGTGCTGGACGCCGATCCCGATGCCGAGCTGGCGCTGGTCACCGCGGACCGGCTCGACGACGTCGCCGATGTCGCCGAGGTCGCGGCGCTGTCCCTGGACGCGTTCGGGATGCCGGTGCCGAACCTGCCGGTCGGGGTGACCGACTACGCCACGCACGTGCGCATGCACGGCGACCAGTTCAGGTCGTCGGGCGACGCCGGCGCCGCGCTCGACGGGCGGTCTTCTGCCGAAATTCTTTCCGCTGCACGCGAATCCGCATCGTCGGCCGGGATCGGCAGCGGCGACCGGGTGCTGTCGAGTCGCGACTGGTCCACCGTCGACGACCTGATCTCGGGGCTGCTCGCGGTCCTCGCGGCCGGCGCGTCGCTGGTGCAGGTGACCAACCCCGACGCCGACGCCACCGAGCGGCGGGTCGCAACCGAGAAGATCACCGTCCGGCTCGACTGAACGGTCGGCCCCCTCTCCCGTTTCCGAGCGAATGTATCGCTCGTCTCCTTCGATCGAGTGAATGTACCGTTCGCTCAGGACGTTCAGGGGCGCTCGGGGCGCTCAGGGAAGGTAGCCGCCGTCGGCGAGGCCGGCCTCGATCTCGAACCGGTTGCACAGACCCGGGTTCCGCATCTCCTCGACGAGATACCGCACGGCGAATCCCACCCCGAACCGTGCCCACTGGTCGGCGTGGACCGCCTCGTGGCGCAGCAACCGGTCCGACGGCCACCGGTTCGTGAGGAAGACTCCGCCGATTGTGGTACCGCCGCGGGCGAAACCCCACCGCAGGCCGGTGCACACGTACAGACCGGACCGCTCGTCGAAGCCGATCGTCGCGCCGCACAACCGCGCCCAGCACAGCGCCAGCACCGTCACGACCCGCGCGGACGGCACGCCCCGCGACGCCCGCGTCATCCTGCCCGTTCCTGCCACGCCGGGAGCGTAACCGGTCAGGGCTCGTCACCTCGCGCGTCGACGATCGCGGTCGCGGTGAGTGCGACGGTCCGATCCTCGTCCCGCGCGAGCCGGTCGAGGACGTCGCGGGCTGCGCTGCCGGGGATCTCGGCGAGCGCCTGCGCCAGACGCAGTCGAGCGGCACTGTCGGCGGCGTCGGCCAATCGGTGTTCGAGCGCGGCCACGACATCCTCGGCTGCGATCGGACCGCCGGCCAGTGCCCCGAGCACCTCGGCGGCTTCGACGTCGCGCCTGCCCTCGACGACGAGATCGACGAGGGCCGGTAGCGCGTCGGCGCTGCCGCGGGAGCCCAGCGCCAGGGCGGCGCGACCGCGGATCGTGGTGTCGGGATCGTCGAGTGCGCGACGCAGCAGGCTCGACGCGTCCGCGTCCGGCACCGCGGCGATCGCCGTGATCGCGCGCCGTCGCACCTCGGCGTCCGGCGAATCCAGGCCGGCCTTCAGTTCCGGAAGGCCGTGCCCGTCGGCGCGGGCGAGCGCCCATTGCAGCGCACCGGCGACGTTCGGATCGTCCTCGGCGAGCAGGGCTTCGACCAGCGCGGCGACGGGCACCGGCGCCGACTCGTCCTGTATCAGGACGGCTCGCTGCCGGTGACCTCCCGAGTCCGACTCGAGCGCGTGCAGCAACGACACGACCTGCAGCACGTCGCCCCAGTCCGCGGGAGCGGAGGCGTCGACCCGCAGCAATCGGGCGAGCAGTTCCTCTTCGGCGCGGATCCGGGCGCGGGTGTGCCCGATGAGCTCGGCGACCAGCGTCGCCGGTGCGAAGCCCGGCTCGTCGAGTGCCCGCTTGGCGTCGGTGAGCGACATCCCGAGGGTGCGCAGGCATTCGACGTGGAACAGCCGCCGGATGTCGTCCGCGGAGTACTCGCGGTACCCACCGGTCGTGCGACCGGTGGGTACCACCAGCCCGAGCGTGTCGTAGTGACGCAGCATGCGGACGCTGACACCGGAACGTCGTGAGACTTCCCCGATCAGCACTGCGCGACCTCAGCCATCAGGATCCCTCCGGTCCGGTCACCGCCACCCGCTTCGCGGTCTCCACAGACAGCGCGAATGCACTGTCGGGGTCACGATAGAGCGCTTCGGTGGCCTCGGCATGGGCACGGATCTTCGCATCCGGACTCGCCTTCGCAGCCTCCAGCACCGGGAGCACCGGCTCCCCCAGCCCGACCAGCGCCCGGGACAGGCTGCGCTGCAGCTCCCGGTCACCCCGGCCGAGCGCGGCCCCGAGGTCGGCGGCCAGCTCGCCCTCGGCGCCGGCCGGTACGAGCGCCAGGGCCGCACGCCACGCGCTGCGTGCGACGTCGTCGTCCCGGTCGTGCAGCCGCGCCGACACGTCGGGCCAGGCCCGCCGGTCCCCGATCTTCGACAGGGTGTGCAAGGCCTGACTGCGGGCCTGCGCGTTCCCGGATCGCACCTCGCCGAGCAGCCTCGGCACGGTGACGTCGGCGGGCATCCGGCACAGTGCCCAGGTGAGCATGTCGCGGACGTAGAAGTCCGGTTCCACGGCACACCGGCTCACCAGGATCTCCACCAGGTGCGGATCGGGATCGGTCCCGGCGCGCAGCGCCGCCTTCAGCCGGGTCGACGGGCTCGCATCGGACAGCGCCTCCACCAGCAGTACCTCCACCGGATCGGAATCCGGCCGGCCGTGACGGGTTGTGCTCACGACAACCACCTCCTTCCGCGACCAGTGGAAGCCCTGACACCGTGTGAGGGTCAAGCGCCCAGCGCAGCGACCGGTGAGACCCGGCTCGCGCGATGCGCCGGAACCAGCGACGCGATCACCCCGGCGAGACCACCGGCGACGACGATCCCGGCGAGTTGCAGCCACGGCACACCACCGAAGCCGACCTTGTCGGGTCCGAGAACCGATGCCGTGCCCGCCGTGCCGAGAAGCAGCCCGAGCGTCACGCCGAGCGCGGACGCCACCGCCGCGACGAGCAGCGCTTCGTGCATCAGCAGGCTCCGCACCCCGGACCGGGACAACCCGATCGTCCGCAGCATCGCGGTTTCGCGTCGTCGTTCGAGCACCGACAGCGCCATGGTGTTGCCGACCCCGATCAGCGCGATCACCACCGCGACCGACAGCAGCCCGCCGACGATCAGCAGCATCGTGTCGAGCACCTTCTCGATCATGCGGCGCATGGCGACCACACCGGCGACCTCACCACCGGGGACGACCGTCGCCGCGACCCGGGTCACCTCGTCGGTCACCGCGACGAGCTCGTCGTCGGTCATGCCGTCGTCGAAACGCAGCCACACGGACTCGACCGGTACCGGGCCGGCGACCGCCCGCAGGTCGGCGAGGTCGACCAGGGCGGGGTCACCGGCGGACGTTGCAGCGACCGTCAGCTCGAGACTCCCGGCCGGTCCGGCGACCGTGACGGTGCTGCCCTCGGCCGTATCGGCGCTGTCGACGATCGACTGCTCGAGCACGATCGTGCCCGGCACCGGCAGGCGGACGTCGGACCGGACAGTTGCCGCGGCAGTGGTCGTGTCGACACCCGTCACCGCGACCTCCGTTCCCGCGGCAGTGCCCTCCGTTCCCACGAGGGTGACCTTCGCGGTCGCAGTCTCGGTGGCGCCACGCACCCCGTCGACGCCGGCGAGCAGCTCGGCGGCACCGGCCGGCACCCCGTCCGACGGTCCCTCGACGAGGGCGTCGACCGGGAAGTTGTCGTCGACGACTCCGGGCGCCCCGGCCTCGAGCGTGCCGGTCCCGACCACGATCGTCGACGTCAGCGTGATGCCGATGAGCAGTGC
>NZ_JBMBTE010000104.1:0-17256 GCF_048897285.1 Rhodococcus sp. O3 | reverse complement strand
GTTCGTCGCCGACCCGCACGTGCCGGGGCAGCGGATGTACCGCACCGGCGACATCGTCCGCTGGACGCACGAGCGGGACCTCGAGTACGTGGGCCGCTCCGACTTCCAGGTCAAGGTGCGCGGGTTCCGCATCGAACTGGGCGAGATCGACGCCGCGCTCGGCAGCCACGAGCAGGTGGTGTTCGCGCACACCGTCGGGCACACCGCCCCGTCCGGGCAGACCGTGCTGGTCTCCTACGTGCGCTGCGCCCCGGACACCGCACCCAACCCCGCCGAACTGAAAGTGCATGTGGCGCAGCAGCTTCCGTCGCACATGGTGCCGACGGCGGTGGTCGTGCTCGACGAGATCCCGCTGACCCCGGCCGGCAAGCTCGACCGCCGGGCGCTGCCGGCCCCGGACTTCGGTACCGCCACCGGCCGCTACCGGGCCCCGGAGAACGAGCTGGAACGGATCGTCGCCGAGGTCTTCGCCGAACACCTGGGCCTGGAGCGGGTGTCGGTCGACGACGGGTTCTTCGACCTGGGCGGCACCTCGCTGCTGGCCACCCGCATGCTCCCGGCGCTCGGGGAACGTCTGGGCCGGCGGGTGCCGCTGCAGGCGATCTTCGTGCATCCCACCGCGGCGGACCTGGCCGCGCACCTGACCGAACCCGGTGAACCGGCGACCGTCGACGACGCGCTGCGGGTGCTGGTGCAGCTGCGCGAGGGCACCGGCCCGGCGCTGTTCTGCGTGCATCCGGCGGCCGGCCTGTCCTGGGCCTACGCCCCGCTCGCGCAGCGCCTGGACGGGCACCGGCCGGTGTACGGGCTGCAGCTGCCGGCGCTGAGCGGGGAGGGACGCACCGACACCATCCGGGCGCTCGCCCACCGGTACGTGCAGGAGATCCGGCGGGTGCAGCCGCACGGGCCGTACCACCTGCTGGGCTGGTCCCTGGGCGGGGTCATCGCGCACGCCGTCGCGGTGGAACTGCGCCGCGCCGGGGAGGTCGTCGACACCCTCGCGCTGCTCGACAGCCACCTCGCGACCCCCGGCGGCGCCCCCGCGGTCGGGGTCAAGGACATGCTCCGGGACCTGGGCGTATCGGTCAACGGCGGCCCCGAACCGACCTTCGAGCGGGCCGCGGCGATCCTCGACGAGTCGCTCGGCGGCAGCACCGGCCTGACCGCCGCTCACCTCGAGCGCATCCACTCCGGATCCACCGAGGCGTCCCGCGCGGCCCGGCGGCATTCCCCGGACACCTTCGACGGGGACGTGCTGTTCTTCACCGCCAGCCGATCGGCGGCGTCGATCCCCGCGGTCGCCGCCTGGCACAACGTGGTCTCCGGCGAGATCCACCAGTACCGGCTCGACTGCGAGCACCACGAGATGGTCTCGCCGCGGGCGGTGGAGACGATCGTCGCGGTGCTCGCGGCCCGGCTCGAGGAGAGCGACAGCGCGTTCCGGCACTGGGGTCGCGGCGAAGTCGGCACCCCGCGGCGCTGAGGCACACGGGCGCTGACGCGCCCGTGTGCCTTTGTGGCGGTGGGAGCCGCCATTTGGGCACACCGGTGCGGCAGCGCACACCCCTGTGATGAAACACAATTGAGGAACGTGTTTCAGGGTGGGACATTTTCTCCATGACTGCCGCACCCGGCTCCGGGGTCCACCGCACCGCACCGCTCGGCAGCTCCCCGTGGGATTCCCTGCACCGCGAACACGACTACACCGTCGACGAGATCACCGGCCGCATCCCCGACGGGCTGCGCGGCACCCTCTACCGCATCGGACCGGGCCGCCTCGACGTCGCCGGCCACCCGGTCGAGCACATCTTCGACGGCGACGGCATGATCTCGCGGCTGCACATCGACGACGACGGCATCGGCTTCCGCAACCGGTACGTGCGCACCCGCAGCTACCGGCGCAGCAACCGCACCGCCGAGATGCCCCGCGGATTCGGCACCCCCCGCCGCGGCGGGCCGCTCGCCAACGCGCTGCGCTTCCCGGCGAACATGGCCAACACCAACGCCATCCGGCACGGCGACCGCCTCTACGCGCTGTGGGAGGGCGGCAAACCGCACGCCCTCGACCCGGCCACCCTCGACACCCTCGGCGTCGAGGACTTCGGCGGCCGCCTCAAACGACTCGGCGCCTTCTCCGCCCACCCCAAGATCGACCCGCACACCGGGGACCTCTACAACTTCGGCCTCGATTTCTACCCGCGGCCGCTGATCCGCTGCTACCGGCGCACCCCGCGCGGCGCGTTCACCGAGATCGCCGCGTTCCCCATCCCGAAACCGGCGTTCGTGCACGACTTCGCGCTCACCGCACGCCACCTGGTGTTCGTCGTCGATCCGCTGATCGTGGCCCGCCCGGTGTCGATGCTGCTCGGGCTGCGGTCCATGGACCACGCCCTGACGTTCACGCCGGAGAAGGGCACCACCGTGGTGCTGGTGCCGCGCGACGGCGGCCGGCCCGTGCAGATCGACCACCCCGCGCTGTTCCACTTCCACATCACCAACGCCTACGAGGACGACGACACCACCACGGTCGTCGACGTGGTCGCCCACGACCCGGACCCGGGCTGGGAACACTGGAACCGGCACCTGCGCGACTACCGCGGCAACGCCGGACCGGCCTTCGGCGGCATCCTCACCCGCCTGCGCATCGACCGGCGCAACCGCCGCATCACCCGCGAGGTCCTCGGCGACCGCGGCTGCGAATTCCCGCAGCTCGACCCGCGGCGCACCACCACCGCGCACCGCTACACCTACCTGGCCGAGGCCTCGGTCCGCGGCGGCGACCCCGACTCGATCGCCACCGTCGACCACACCACCGGCACCACCCGGCGGTTCGTCGGCAACCCCGGCGACACGGTATGCGAGCCGCTGTTCGCGCCCGCCTCGGACACCGAGGGCGACGGCTGGCTGCTCACCGTCCAGCACAGCGCCGCCGAACGCCGCTCCCGGGTGCTGATCCTGCCCGCCGACCGTCCCGACGCCGGCCCGGTCGCGACCCTCGGGTTGCGCCACCACGTGCCGATGACCTTCCACGGCACCTTCGTGCCGCACTGACCGCGCCGGGTTCGTAGACCGCCGTCGCGGGTAGCCGCATCACACGGACGATTCGTGTGCGCGGCGGATCCGCGCGGCGGGAACGAACGGAGACGGGCGTGAAGATCGGATACAAACTGTTCGCGGAGGCGTACTCACCGACCGAGCTGGTGCGCCAGGCGGTGCGCGCCGAGGAAGCCGGCTTCGACTTCGTCGAGATCAGCGACCACTACCACCCGTGGCTGCACGACCAGAACCATTCGGGCTTCGCCTGGTCGATCCTCGGCTCGATCGCCGCGAAGACCTCCACCCTCGGGCTGGCCACCGGCGTGACCTGCCCGTTCCTGCGCTACCATCCGGCGATCATCGCGCAGGCCGCCGCCACCACGGCGCTTCTGTCCGACGGCCGGTTCGTGTTGGGCCTGGGCAGCGGCGAAAACCTCAACGAACACGTGGTGGCGCGTGGCTGGCCGGCCGCCGCGACCCGGACGCAGATGCTCCGCGAATCGATCGAGGTGATCCGGTTGTTGTGGAGCGGCGGCTACCACAGCTACGACGGCCGTCACATCCGGCTCGAGGACGCGCGGGTGTTCGACCTGCCCGACGAGCTGCCGCCGATCGTGGTCGCCGGCTCGGGCGGGCCTGCGGTGACGACCGCCGCCGAACTCGGCGACGGCCTGTTCGCGACGGAAGCGGACCCCGATCTGATCGCCGCGTACCGGCAGGCCGGGGGAACCGGGCCGCGCTACGGCGAGGTGTCCCTGGCGTGGGCGCCGACGGAGGAGGCGGCGCTGGCCTCGGCGCACACGCTGTTCCGGTTCTCGGCGGCGGGCTGGAAGGTGCAGGCCGAGTTGCCGAATCCGGTGAACTTCGAGGCGGCCGCCTCGACGGTCCGCGAGTCGGACCTCGCCGACAGCTTCGGGTACGGCCCCGACCCCGACCGGCACCTGGAGAAGATCCGCGGCTACGCGGACGCCGGGTTCGACCACCTGGCGCTGGTGAACGCCGGGCCGGACGTCGACGGGTTCTTCCGGTTCTACGCGGACGAGCTGCGACCGACCCTGGCCACGTCCTGAGCCGGATGCCGGGCCGACCTGCCGGCCCGGGGCAGCACAGCCGACAGCACATGAACCACATGCATGAACTTCCATGTGGTTTATGAATTGGAATTATGTGACGGTGGCCTCTTCACTGGAGGCATGAGCACCAGCCCTCCGCGCTCCGACCTCGACCTGTTCGCCGACGAGATCCTCACCGACCCCTATCCCGCCTTCACCGAACTGCGGGAACTCGGCCCGGTGGTGTACCTGCCCGCCCACGACGTCTACGCCCTGACCCGCTACGACGTCATCCGCGGCGCCCTCGCCGACACCGCGACCTTCTCCTCCCGCAGCATCGCCTTCAACCCGGCCGCCAACGAGGCCCTCCAGGGCACCTCCCTGGCCTCCGACCCGCCGATCCACACCGAACTGCGCGCCACCCTCACCGAGAACCTCTCGCCGCGGGCCCTGCGCGGCCTCGAGACCGGCATCGAGACCAAGGCCGACGCCCTCGTCGCCGACCTGGTGAAGAAGGGCTCGTTCGAGGCCATCGACGCCCTCGCCCGCGCCTTCCCGCTCGAGGTCGTCGCCGACCTCATCGGCTTCACCGGGGAGGTCCGCGCCAACATGCTCCGCTGGGGGCAGGCCGCCATGGAGGTCCTCGGCCCGATGAACCACCGCACCGCCGAGAACTTCCCCATCGCGGGGGAGCTGTACGCCTGGTGCTCCCAGGTGCAGGCCGAGGACCTGACCCCCGGCTCGGTCGGCCGCGGCATCTTCGACGCCGAGGCGCGCGGCGCCATCCCCGCCGGCAGCGCCGGGCACATCATCCACCAGTATCTCGGCGCCGGGGTGGACACCACCATCGCCTCGATCGGCAACCTGATCGCCCTGTTCGCGACGTTCCCCGACCAGTTCGACCTCGTGCGCGCCGACCCGACGCTGGTGCCGGCCGCGTTCGCGGAGGTGCTGCGCTACTGGGCGCCACTGCACGCCTGGGGCCGCGCGGTCACCCGGGACGTCGAGATCGACGGCCACCTGATCCCGGCCGGGGCGCAGGCCGCGGTGCTGCTCGGCGCCGGCAACCGCGACCCGCGGCACTACGACGATCCGGACACCTTCCGGGTCCAGCGCAACCCGGTCGACCACCTGTCCTTCGGATACGGCCCGCACGGCTGCGCCGGGCAGGGCCTGGCCCGGCTCGAAGCGCACGCGATCATCGCCGCCCTCGCCCGGCACGCCCGCCGCCTGGTCGCCGCCGACCCGATCCGGCTGCCCAGCAACACCACCCGCTCCATCGACGCACTCGAGATCCTGGAGGTTGTCCCCTCATGAAGATCACCCTCGACCGCCCCCGCTGCGAAGGCCACGGACTGTGCGAAGAGGCCGCGCCCGGGCTGATGCACCTCGACGACGACGGCGAACTGGTCCTCGACGTCGAAGAACTGGACGACGGCGATCCGCGGGCCGCGGCCGCCGGTGCCGCCGTGCGCGTGTGCCCCGTCGCCGCCCTGAAGCTCGCATGAGCACCGACCGGACCCCGGGTATCGACCGGATCGTCGTGGTGGGCAACGGTATCGCCGGGCAGACCGCCTGCGACAGCCTGCGCACCGCCGGCTTCGACGGGGAGCTGACCGTCGTCGGCGACGAATCGGTGCCCGCCTACTCGCGGCCCGCGCTGTCGAAGGCGTTGCTCACCGACGGTGGCTCGCACGAACTCGCCGCCCCTGCGCACGGCGCCACCGAGTTGCTCGGGGTCGCCGCGGTGGGCCTGGACGTGGACGCGCGGCGGGTGCGGCTCGACGACGGCACCGACCTGCCCTTCGACGGGCTCGTCGTCGCCACCGGCGCCCGGCCGCGGCCGCTCGGTAACGGGGCGCTGGTGTTGCGCACCCTCGACGACGCGTTGCTGCTGCGTGAGCGGCTCACCGCCCGCCCGTCGGTGGCGGTGGTCGGCGCCGGTCCGCTCGGCATGGAGGTCGCCTCCGCCGCCGCGCAGGCCGGCTGCGAGGTCACCGTCGTGGCCGACACCGCGCCGATGTTGCCGCAGTTCGGGCCGTATCTGGCCGAGCTGTTCACCGGCGCCGCGACCGCGGCGGGGGTGAAGATCGTCTCCGGCACCGCCATCGGGCTCGACGCCGGCACGGTGACCCTCGACGCCGGCACCCGCGTGACCGCCGAACTGGTGGTCGCCGCGATCGGCGACATCCCCAACGTCGAGTGGCTGCACGATTCCGGGCTGCTCACCGGCGGACGGCTGATCGCCGACTCTCGCGGCCGGGTCGCGCCGGGCATCGTCGCCGCCGGGGACGTCGCGCACCTGCCGATCCGCGGGATAGTGCGCCGGATCCCGTTGTGGAACAGCGCGATCGAGCAGGCCCGGGTCGCGGCCGTCGCGCTGCTGCGCGGGGACGACGCCCCCGAGTTCGACACCGACCCGTACTTCTGGACCGAACAGTTCGGGCTGCATCTCAAGGCGATCGGCCGTCTGCCGGTCGACGGGGACCCGACATTCCTCCTCGGCAACGACACAGCCGACGACCCGCACGGGCCGGCGCTGCTGCACTGGCGGCACCCGGACGGCGCCGGGGTGGCGGTGGCGATCAACCACCGCATCCCGATCCCGCGGTTGCGGCGCGCCGCGGCCACCGGACAGCTCCCCGGCACGGTCACGGCGTCCGGCTAGATTCGTGTGGGTGAATCCACCCCCGGAGCACCCCGCCGATCCCGACCTCGCGCGGCTGGCCGCGATCAACCTCAACCTGCTGGTTCCGCTGCTGGCGGTGCTCGAGGAACGCTCGGTCACCCGCGCCGCCGCGCGGGTCGGGATGACGCAACCGGCGATGAGCCACGCCCTGGGGCGGATGCGCCGGTTGATCGGCGACGAGCTGGTGGTGCGGCAGGGGAGCGGGCTGGCGCTCACCCCCCGTGCTCACGAGCTGATCGCGCCGCTGCGGGAGATGCTGCGGCAGACCGCGCGGGTGGTGAACTTCCCCCGCTTCGACCCGGCCCGGGACACCCGCACCATCACGCTGGCGATGACCAACAGCACCGCCTTCGTGGTGGGCCCGGAACTGACGCGGCTGATCGCGCAGCGGGCCCCGCACGCGACGGTGCGGCTGCGCACCTTCGTCGAGCCGCAACCGGCCGATTTCACCGACGACGGGGTGGACGTGGTGCTGGTGTCGGAGGCGTTCACCGCGCCCTATCCGCGCGAGCGGCTCTACGAGAACCGGTGGGTGGTCGTCGCCCATCCCGACACCGCCCCGGACGCCTCGGCGCTCGAGCTGCTGGAGTCGGTGCCGCACACCGCCTACGACGCGCGGCACCGCATCACCCCCTACGCGGCGCTGGACGCGGCCGGGGTGCCCTACGGCATCGGCCGGCTGGTCTCCGACTTCCTGCTGGTGCCACATCTGGTGGGACGCGCCGGTGGGGTCGCGATCCACACCTACCGGGTCGCGATGCAGATGCGCCGCCAGATGCCGCTGCGCATCGAGGAATTCCCGCTGCCGGTGCCGCCGCTGGGCATCGACATGGTGTGGAATCCGCGCCTGGCCGACACCGAGTTCATCGGCTGGTTGCGCGAGATCCTGGTCGCCGCCACCGATTTCGACGCCGGCGCTGACGTGCGCTGACGCGCGCAGCCGCCCGCTCAGTCCTGGGCGCCGAGCAGATAGCACCACGAGTCGGTCAGTTCCTCGAGGCAGATCTCGCGCGGGGTGCGCCAGCCGATGGAGAAGTAGCGCCGGGACATGTGTTCGAGCTGCCCGAAGGCGAGGACACACCGGATGCGCCGCCGGTCCGGGTCCAGCCGCCCGGCCTGGTTCAGCCCTTCGGTCATGTCGGTGACCGCGTCCTCGAACCACTGCTCGGTCTTCGCGGCCACGACCGGGTCGTGCGCGGCCTGGTAGGAGGCCGTCATGTAGGGCTTGATCTCGTCCCACTGGGTGAGTTTGCGGTCGAGCCACTGGTGGATCAGCGCGCGCGAGCCGGACGCGACCACGGCGGTGAGCGACGGGTCGTCGGCCGCGGTGAGGATCGAGTCGACCTTGGTCAGCAGCGCGCTCATCACCTCGGCCTTCGACGAGAAGTGCAGGTAGAAGGTGGTGCGGGTGGAGCCCGCGGCGGTGGCGATGTCGTCGATGGTGGTCGCGGCGTAGCCCTTGGTGCCGAACAACTCGAGCGCCTTGGCGAGGAAAAGCTCGTAGGTCATCTGCTTCTGCGCGGCACGAAGTGACATGAACAGGAATCCTAGCGGCGAACCCGACTTACCAATGGGTACGGTGACATTTCTATTCGAAAAGTCACTTGACACTGTGTAATCCTAATCCGTACGGTGACTCACACCACGGACGTCTGCCGTGCGACGTCGACGAAAGGAAGTGCCGATGACCGGCCCCGCGACCGCGACCCCCACCGTCCACACCGTTCTCGGCCCGGTGCCCGCCGCCGAACTCGGTGTCGTCGCCGTCCACGAGGCCCTGCTCTCGGTGCTGCCCGGCGCCCAGCACGCCCACGACATCGACTTCGACCGCGCCGACATCTTCACCACGCTGCTCACCAAGCTCCGCGACTTCCGCGCCGCGGGCGGCGGCACCCTCGTCGACGCCACCGGCATGTTCCACGGCCGCGACGTGCCCCTGTACGAAAACCTCTCCCGCGCTTCCGGAGTGCACATCGTCGCCTCCGCCGGACTCGGCCCGGAGAACCTGCTCGGCGGCTACTTCCTCACCCCGCAGACCAACCCGCCCACCCCGTGGCCCGCGGACAAGTTCGCCGACCTGTTCACCCAGGAGATCACCGAGGGCATGGTCGTGCCCCGCGTCGAGCGCCGCGGCCCCGCCGGCCTGGTCGCCACCGCCGCCAACCCGGACGGCATGACCGCCACCGAGGAGAGCCTGTTCCGCGGCGCCGCCCGCGCCGGACGCGACACCGGCGTCGCCGTGTCGCTGCGCTACGGCAAGGACGCGGTCGCCGACCTGGACATCGCCCTCGACGAGAACCTGCCCGCCGACCGCATCGTCGTCGGCGGCCTGGACCGCCGCGACGCGGTCGCCGCCGGCGTTGTCGCCGAGATCGCCCGACGCGGCGCCTACGTCGCCCTCGACCATGTCGGCACCGAGGACGACGAGCACCTCTCCGACGCCGAGCGCGCCGCCCTCGTCCGCGCCCTCGTCGACGCCGGGGTCGGCCACCGGATCCTGTTGTCGTCCAACGCCACCGGCGTCGCGCAAGGCCACCCCGCCCGGGACATCCCGTTCGGCCACGTGCTGACCGGGTTCGTGCCGCAGCTGACTGCGGCCGGCATCGCCGACGACACCGTGCAGCGCATCCTCACCGCCAACCCGCAGCACCTGCTGGGCGTGCGCTGACCCGCGCGAGCGCCGACCACCCACCACCGAAATCTTCGTCCCGAAGGGGAATTGCTGTGTCGAGAGTCAACACCGTCCTGGGTCCGATCGCGCCCGAGGAACTGGGCATCGTCGCCATCCACGAGCACATCGGGTACGGCATGCCCGGCTCCGAACTGGACACCAAGTGGTGGAAGACCCCCGAGGTCCGCTACGAGGAAACCGTCCCCAAGCTGCGCAAGTTCCACGAATACGGCGGCGGCACCTTCGTCGACGTCACCGGCATCTGCAACGGCCGCGACATCGACTACTACAAGTCGCTGTCCGCCAAGACCGGCGTGCACATCATCGCCTGCACCGGCTTCGTCGGCGGCGACACCGCCCTGCCGTTCTTCGAACGCGCCGACGTCGACTACCTGACCCGCCAGTTCGTGCACGAGATCACCGTCGGCATCGGCGACACCGGCAGCCGCGCCGGCGTCATCAAGGTCGGGGTCAGCCGCGGCGGCAAGATGACCGACCTCGACAAGCGCATCTACCGCGCCGCCGCCCGCGCCGCCCTCGCCACCGGCGTCCCGATCCTCACCCACCTCGCGATCGACGCCGAGAACGCCATCGCCATCTTCACCGAGGAAGGCCTGCCGCTGCACCGCGTGCTGTTCGGCCACGCCGACGACGGCGTCAACGCCGAGAAGACCCGCGACACCTGGATCGCCCAGCAGGGCGGCCGCGTCGGCTTCGACACCTTCGGCTACGAAACCGAACTCGAGGACCCCCCGTTCTGGGCCCGCCCCCGCCGACAGCGCCTCGACCACTTCCTCCGCTTCCTGAACGCCGGCCACCTCGATCAGGCCCTCGCCGGAGTCGACGCCAACTGCAGCCCACTCGGCTGGCCCGGCGTCAAGGGACACACCGTGAACTACCTGTTCGAAGACCTCATCCCGGACCTGCGCGAAGCCGGCCTCGACGACGCCACCATCACCAAGCTGTTCGTCGAGAACCCCGCCGACTTCCTCACCATCCAGGCCTGACCCACACCTCCGGCGCACCGCGCCCGCCCAGAGAGAGACCCCCATGCAGTCCTCCGACCTGAAGAACCTCACCATCGCGATCGTCGGCGCAGGCTACGCCGGCGCCGCCGCCGCCAAGGCCCTGAGCCTGCTCGGCGCGAACGTCACCGTCTACGAACAGGCCCCCGAGATCCGCGAGGTCGGCGCCGGCATCGGCCTGCGCCCGTCGAGCATGGAACGCTTCCACGAGTGGGGCATCTTCGACGCCGTCGCGAACGTCAGCTCCCCGAGCGACTACTTCGAGATCCTCACCGCCACCGGCGATCCCATCATGAAGGACAGCTGGCCCGAGCACGGCGAGCAGAAGAACACCTACCTGATCCACCGCGGCGACTTCATCGACGCCCTCGTCGGCGTGCTGCCCGAGGGCATGGTCAAGCTCGGCCACAAGCTCGAGACCATCGAAGACCGCGGCGACAAGGCCGCCCTCACCTTCACCAACGGCACCACCGTCGAAGCCGACCTCGTCGTCGGTGCCGACGGCATCAAGTCCGTCGTCCGCAAGCAGCTGTTCAGCGACCAGGAACCGGTGTTCTCCGGCGAACGCGCCTACCGCGCCGTCATCGACATCGCCGACGCCCACGGCATGGTCACCGACGACAACCTGCGCATGTACATCGGCAAGGGCACCAAGGTGTACCTGCTGCCGCTGCGGCACCGCAACCAGGTCTCCTTCGACATCACCGCCCTGTGCCCCGACAGCAACTGGGCACCGCAGGTGAGCAAGGACGACATGCTCGCCACCGTCGACGGCTTCGACGAGCGCATCGTCGCGATCACCGCCGGTCTCGACATGGACAAGGTCAACATCCGCGGCGTCTACGACATCGACCCCGTCGCCACCTGGCACTCCGACTCCGTCGTCCTCGTCGGCGACGCCGCCCACTCCATGCTCCACCACCAGGGCCAGGGCGCGAACTCCGCGATCCTCGACGCCGGCGCCCTCGCCGACGCCCTCCGCGCCGCCGACACCGCCCCGGCCGCGCTCGCCCGATACCAGGCCGAACGCAAGCCCGTCACCGACGAACTCCAACGCATCTCCCGCCAGGGCTGGACCGAGAACGAGGTCAGCGACGTGTTCCCGGGCCAGAAGCCGGCCTCCCAGCAGCCCGTCGCCGAAGCGCAGGCCTGACCCATGGCACTGCACCCCGAGATCGCGAAGATCCTCGCGACCCTGCCCGCCCCACCGCCCGGGCCCCTCGACCCGGCCGCCCTGCGCACCGTCGAGGAAGCCCAGGTGCCGCCGCTCGCCGAGCGCCTGCCCCTGCACGCCGTCGAGGACACCACCGCCGACGGAGTGCCCATCCGCCTCTACACCCCGGACACCGCCGACACCCACGGCATCCTGGTGTACTTCCACGGCGGCGCGTTCTTCCTCGGCAGCCTCGACACCCACGACCACGTCGCCCGCCACCTCGCGAAGGCCACCGGCTGCACGGTCGTCTCCGTCGGCTACCGCCGCGCCCCCGAAGCGGCGTTCCCCGCCGGCCTGGACGACTGCCTCACCGTCGTCCGCTGGGTCGCCGACCACGGCGACGACCTGCACTGGAACGGCGACACCCTCGCCCTCGCCGGGGACTCCTCCGGCGGCACCTTCGTCGCCGCCGTCGCGGCCGCCGCCCACGACCAGGGCTTCGACCGCATCACCCACCAGATCCTGTACTACCCGTCGCTGGACCTGGACTTCGACGTCGACCGCTACCCATCCCTGCGCGAGAACGCCGAAGGCTACGGAGTCGAAACCGCCGGGCTGCCGGCCTTCAACTCCTTCTATTTCGACAGCGGCGCCGACCCCGCCGACCCGCGGGTCTCACCGATCAAACGCGCCGACCTGACCGGGCTGCCGGCCGCGCTGATCGTCACCGCCGAATACGACCCGATGCGCGACGAAGGCGAACTCTACGGCGCGCGGCTCGCCGACGCCGGTGTGCCCGTGACGGTCCGCCGGTACGCGGGCGCCAACCACGGCTTCGTCCAGAACTTCGCGTGGATCCCCGAATTCGCGAAGGTCTTCGACGAGACCGCGGACTTCCTGCGGCAGGGCACGTGACATGGCGGAGGTGAAGATCCACCCGATCGTCTCGCCGTGGGGCCGGTTCGGTCTCTACACGTTCTTCATCGACGCCGAACAGCCCGCGTTCGTCGACACCGGCATCGCGTCGTCCCCGGCCGCGGGCATGGCCCCCGCGCTCGAGGCGCTCGGCCGCCGCATCGAGGACGTGCGCTGGATCCTGCTGACCCACGGCCACATCGACCACATCGGGGGAGCGCACGCCCTGTGGGAGGCGACCGGCCGCCGCGCCCAGGTCGTCATCCACGAGGCCGACGCCCATCTGCTGCGCTCGCGGCAGGCGCACGTCGACGAATACCTCGGGGCCCGCGGCAAATACCTGAACGACCCGGACGGGGCCGCCACGGTGACCGCGGCGGCGCAGGCCGTCATCTCCGGCGAGATGGAACCGACGATGCTCGTGCGCGGCGGCGAAACCCTCTCGCTCGGCGGCGACGTCACCGTCTCGGTGCACTCGATCCCCGGGCACACCGCCGGGTCGGTCGCGTACGTCGTCGACGGACAGAACGACGTGTTCGTCGGCGACGCCGTGCAGGTCCACGGCGCCGCCAACGGATTCCCCGGCTACGAGGACCCCGAGGCGTACCGGGCCAGCCTGCAGTACCTGCGCGACGAGATCGATCCGCAGCACCTGTACCTGGGACACCCCTACCGGCGCGCCGACGGGGTCGCCTACGGCGTCGAACTCGACCGCACCCAGGCGGCCGAGGCGCTGCGCGAAAGCCTCGAGATCGAAGGGGGAGTGCGCGGCGCCGCGCACCGCTGCCTGTGCGGCGGCCTGCTCGACACCGAGTCGGCGTACTCGCCGTTCGACCCCGTCGCCGACGAACTCGGCTACCGGGGCGACCCCACCCTCGAACCGTCTCCGTTCTTCACGACGCTGCACGGCTACCGCACCCAGTACACCCAGAAGTCCTGACACAGAAGAGGAATCGCAGACTCATGGCCGAGCTCCAGGAATTCGACGCGGGCGGGCAGACCATCCGTATCCGCAAGAACCTGCGGATCCCGATGCGCGACGGCGTCGAATTGGCCGCGGACACCTACGAGGGCGTCGACGACAAGCCCCGCCCCGCCCTCGTCGCCCTCAGCCCCTACGGCAAGGAACTGCAGGCCCTCGCCCTGACGACGCCGCCGCAGCGCCGGCCCAGCCCCATGTGGGACGGCTGCATCGAAGCCGGCGACATCGCCCGCGTCGTGTCCGAGGGCTACGTCCACGTCATCGGCGACCTCCGCGGATCCGGAGCCTCCGACGGCGAGCACATCGGCAACTACAACGCCGGCGGCGTCCCGCTCGGCCAGGACGCCTACGACTTCATCGAATGGGTCGCCGCCCAGCCCTGGTGCGACGGCAACGTCGGCATGATCGGCATCTCCTACTTCGGGTCGATGCAGGTCCTCGCCGCCGCGGAACGCCCCCCGCACCTCAAGGCGATCTTCGTCTCCGGCGGCCACTACGACTTCTACGAGACCACCTACCACGGCGGCATCATGTGGTTCATGCCGCGCGCCGCCCGCGAAGGACGCGGCGGCGACTCCGGCTGGGCGTTCACCGACCACGTCAAATCCCGCATGCTCGAGACCTACTCACCGGAGGAGATCGACAAGCGCGTCGCCGAACGCCTCGCCGACCCCGACGTCGCGGCCTGGCCGAACCTCGTGCACGTGCTGAACTACCCCAAGCACCACGAGGCGTGGTTCGACATCGTCACCAACGAACTCGACGGCGACTGGTACGAGGAACGCAACCCCGTCAACCTCGCCCGCAACATCGACATCCCCGTCTACCTGCAGATCGATCAGGGCCGCGGCTGGACGATGGACGGCACCATCGAACTGTTCCACGCCCTGCAGGGACCGAAGAAGCTCGACATCGGCCCCTACCCGCCCATGCAGTCGCGGCCCTTCATCGAAGAGCACGACAAGATGTTCCGCTGGTACGACTACTGGATCAAGGGCATCGACAACGGCATCATGGACGAACCCGCCGTGAACGTCTTCGTCGAAGGCGCCCGCCGGCGCGTCACCGCCGACCACTGGCCGCCCAAGGACATCGACTACCGGCCGCTGTACCTGCGCCCGCGCGGCAAGCTGTCCACCGACCCCGAACCGATGGGCCCGCAGTATGCCGCCCCCGACGGCTTCTACCAGGCGCCGCTCACCGTCACCGACACGGTCGAGATCCTGAAATGGGAGAGCCCGGTGTTCGAGGAGCCCACCGAGATGATCGGCACCGGCGCCGCGCACCTCTTCGCCGAGATCGACCAGCCGGACACCAACTTCATCCTCCGCCTGTGGGACTACGCCCCCAACGGCAAACGGCAGCTGATCACCACCGGCTACCTCAAGGCCTCCCACCGCGAACTCGACGAGCGCACCACCGACGGCAACCCCGTCCACCCGCACACCCGCGCCGTGCCCGTCGAACCCGGCACCATCGAGGAATACGTGCTGCGGCTCTACCCGTTCGCGAACACCTTCATGCCGGGCCACAAACTCGTCGTGGAACTGTCGAACAACGAACCGCTCGCCGACGAACACAACGCGCTGCTCCCGCCGGACGCCTTCCACCTGCCCGTCGGCCGGCCGGTCACGCACAAGATCTACCGCGACGCCGCGCACCCCTCGCGGCTGGTGCTGCCGTTCACCACGCGCAGCGCGGAGGACTGAGCCGCAGGATCCGGCTCATCCGAGTTCGGTCAGCTCCGCCGGTACCCACCCGGGCCAGCGGAGAACACCCACGGGGACCCCGGCGGCGAACCTGGCCACCACCGCCGGGGTCCCCGCCGCGGTGTCGTACACCGTCGCCTGATCCGCGCGCCGGATCGCCTCGGCCACCAGCGGCCACAACCGCCGATACCGGGAGCGGATCTTGTCCTCCGGCACCGAATGGCCCCCGGCGTCCACCCGATACGCCACACGCCGCAGCGACATCGCCTCGGGCACCAGCATCACGTGCACCACCACGGTGAACCCCGCGGCCTGCGCCCGGTCGATCAGCTCGAGCTTCGACGGATGCGAGAACACCGTCTCCGCGATGAACGAGCGGCCCTGCTCGAGCAGCCGATCGCGCGCGGCGGCCGCCAGCTGCGCGGCCTCGTACGACATCTCCTCGGCCCGATCCGGCCACTTCTGCCGCGCGATCACATCCGCGTTGACGAACACGCTGCGCGGCAGCAGGGGAGCGAGGGTCAACTCGACGAACGTCGACTTACCGGCACCGTTCGGGCCGATGATCAGATCCAGACGCCTCATTCGGCGTCGAGCACCCGCGTCGTGCCGTCGGGGCGCTGCTCGACGAGGCGGCCCTCGTCGTCGAGCACCACCGTGGTGACGCCGCGCGCGGCGAGCGTGCCGGCGTAGTCGGCGTGCGCGAGACCGTCGGCGATGCGGGCGTCGATCTCCGCGTTGAACAACCGTCCCTCGGCGACGGTGAGATCGGTGGTCGGCCGGTTCCCGGCGAGGGCCTCCTGCACGCGGCGCAGCGCCGCGGTCTCGTGGGCGGTCATCGCCCGGCCGATGCGGGCCCAGTACTCGAGTTGCTGGCGTCCGGTGCGGTTCTGGCGGCCACCCTCGGCGATGGCGCTGTCGACGAGCTCGGCGTCGAAGCGGGTGACCTTGTCGGTGTAGGGCGCCATCACGAACCTCCTGGTCCGACGCAAGACATCGGGTGGATGTAGCAGTCTGCTACCGATCGTAGCGCAGTGCAACAACGCACGCACCCCCGATCCGGCAGGTCACCGGACCGGGGGTGCGGGGGTACGTCAGCGCTTCAGCGGGCTGTAGAACACCAGGCCGTTGCCCTTGTTGTCGTACACCACGGCCCGACGCTCGTGCGCGTCGTCGTACGGGCCCTTCACGATGCCGCCGCCGGCCTCCTCGATCGCCTTCGCCGCGGCGTCCACATCGGCGGTCTTGATACCGACGACCACCTGCCCGTGAATCGGATGATCGACCGCGGTCGCGAGCGCCAGGGTCACCCCACCGCCGTCGAGGGCAGCGAAATGCGTGCCGTCGCGGAACTTGAGTGCCATCCCCAGGGTTTCGCTGTAGAACTTGATCGACTCGTCGAGGTCGTCGGTCGACAACACGATCATCTTCACTTCGTGGTCACTCACGGAAAAGCCCCTCCTTCATTGAAAGTGCGCCCAGCGTAACGCCATTCGACCGCCCCGGGGCAGAGTCCAACGACCGTGTCTTTCGACGACATCCGGCCGATTACCCGGCTGGCGTCCGGCTCGGTGTTCGGTCACCATCGACAGGTGGACCGCACCGCCCGCCTCGCCATCGCTGTCGACCGGCAGCACGGCCGGTGCCTGTGGTGCGGACGCCGCTTCGGCCGGCTGATCCCACCGACCACCGAACACCTGGTGCCGCGCCTCAAGGGCGGCCCCAGCACCGTCGCCAACGAGGCCGCCGCCTGCTCGCGCTGCAACGCCGACCGCGGCCACACCGGCCCGGTCGACTGGCTCGACCGATGCCGGAGCCGCGACGGCTGGAGACCCGACGAACTTCTGCTCACGCGGCTTCTCGAGGAACTCGACGCCGAACTCGCCGACAGGGGCGGACACCGACGCGCCCGGCAATACCTGGCCGGCCAGCTGCGGCGTCTCCGCCGCGCCTCGTAACCCACTACTTTTACGTCACAGTGACGTTTCGACCCGAAGTGGCCGTAGGGCCGGAAGAGGGGA
>NZ_JBMBTE010000103.1:0-17337 GCF_048897285.1 Rhodococcus sp. O3 | reverse complement strand
CGCTGAGTGCCGCGCGGGACGGCGGGCGTTCGTTCGCCTTCGCGCTCGGTGGCGGTCTGAGCCATTCGTCGGCGCAGGGTCCGTCGGTGATCACCCTGTCGCTCGCGGGCTGGGGATCGGGGGCGACCGCCGACGAAACCGGCGTCACGTGCGTCGGTGCCCAGTCGTTCGCGGTGAACACCGGGTCGGGTCAGTGGTGTGCGGTCGGTGTGGGGTCCACGCGCCGCTGATCGGTACGCATCGACCGGGTGTGGCGAGCCTTGCACTCGCCACACCCGAGTGCTAAAAATGCAGTTGGCACTCACGCTGAGTGAGTGCCAGGTCGGGATGGTGAGGCCGGGAATATCGACACCCCTGGTCGTCCGTCGCGGGCACTGCTTCCGACCGAGCCAACACGGGGCGTCCCGACGAGCGGTCGTCCTGTGAGCGGACCGACCCGACGCGGGTCGGGCCGTGAATGGGCCGACCCGACGAGCGGTCGTCCTAGGTGTCACCCCGATATCCGGAGGATCACTTCGCAATGGCCAAGATCATCGCGTTCGACGAAGAGGCCCGTCGCGGTCTCGAGCGGGGCCTGAACAGCCTCGCCGACGCTGTCAAGGTGACGTTGGGCCCCAAGGGTCGCAACGTCGTGCTCGAGAAGAAGTGGGGCGCCCCCACGATCACCAACGATGGTGTGTCCATCGCCAAGGAGATCGAGCTCGAGGATCCGTACGAGAAGATCGGCGCAGAGCTGGTCAAGGAAGTTGCCAAGAAGACCGACGACGTCGCGGGTGACGGCACCACCACCGCCACCGTCCTCGCTCAGGCGCTCGTTCGCGAAGGTCTGCGCAACGTCGCTGCCGGCGCCAACCCGCTGGGTCTGAAGCGCGGCATCGAGAAGGCCGTCGAGGCCGTCACCGCCAAGCTGCTCGACACCGCCAAGGAGGTCGAGACCAAGGAGCAGATCGCTGCCACCGCGGGCATCTCCGCCGGTGACCCCGCGATCGGTGAGCTCATCGCCGAGGCCATCGACAAGGTGGGCAAGGAAGGCGTCATCACCGTCGAGGAGTCCAACACCTTCGGCCTCCAGCTCGAGCTGACCGAGGGCATGCGCTTCGACAAGGGCTACATCTCCCTCTACTTCGCCACCGACGCCGAGCGTCAGGAAGCCGTTCTCGAGGACGCGTACATCCTGCTCGTCAGCTCCAAGATCTCCACGGTCAAGGACCTGCTGCCGCTGCTCGAGAAGGTCATCCAGTCCGGCAAGCCGCTGGTCATCATCGCCGAGGACGTCGAGGGTGAGGCTCTGTCCACCCTGGTTCTGAACAAGATCCGTGGCACCTTCAAGTCGGTCGCCGTCAAGGCTCCGGGCTTCGGTGACCGCCGCAAGGCTCAGCTCGCCGACATCGCCATCCTCACCGGTGGCGAGGTCGTCAGCGAAGAGGTCGGCCTGTCCCTCGAGACCGCCGGTCTCGAGCTGCTCGGCCAGGCCCGCAAGGTCGTCGTCACCAAGGACGAGACCACCATCGTCGAGGGCGCGGGCGATCCCGACGCCATCGCCGGTCGCGTCAACCAGATCCGCGCCGAGATCGAGGCGTCGGATTCGGACTACGACCGCGAGAAGCTGCAGGAGCGTCTGGCCAAGCTGGCCGGCGGTGTCGCGGTCATCAAGGCCGGCGCTGCCACCGAGGTCGAGCTCAAGGAGCGCAAGCACCGCATCGAGGACGCCGTCCGCAACGCGAAGGCTGCCGTCGAGGAGGGCATCGTCGCCGGTGGTGGCGTGGCCCTGCTGCAGGCCGCTCCGGTTCTCGACGACCTGAAGCTCGAGGGTGACGAGGCCACGGGTGCCAACATCGTCAAGGTTGCCCTCGAGGCTCCGCTGAAGCAGATCGCGTTCAACGCCGGCCTCGAGCCCGGCGTCGTCGCGGAGAAGGTTCGCAACCTGCCCGCCGGCAGCGGCCTCAACGCCGCCACCGGTGAGTACGAGGACCTCCTCGCCGCCGGCATCAACGACCCGGTCAAGGTCACCCGCTCGGCGCTGCAGAACGCGGCGTCCATCGCGGCCCTGTTCCTGACCACCGAGGCCGTTGTCGCCGACAAGCCGGAGAAGGCCGCGCCCGTCGCGGACCCGACCGGCGGCATGGGCGGCATGGACTTCTGAGTCCGGCCCACCAGCTCGCGCGAAGCCCGATCCCACACCGTGGGGTCGGGCTTCGCCCGTTTTACCGGACCGAGTCCCGTCCGAAACATGTGAAGAATTCCGTTCGACCTATTTCTTTGTGGATTATTCACAACACGTCGATGCACTGCCTGTGGGCTGAAACAGTGATATAACCCTTCTGTCCGAAATTTCGTTTCAGTAACAAGGGGAGAATCCATGCTGCTTCTGCTGCTCCAGTGGGCCGCCGCCAACCCTGACTTCATCCAGGTTCTCGACAGCTTCAGCGACGTCGCCATCGGCTAGAAGACGCCGCCAGCGGCTAGAAAAGGAGTTCCGCCGTGGAACCAATGGGGCTGTTCGAATTCCTCGACTTCCTGGTGCTTGCCTTCTCGGCATTCGGGTCCTCGTAGACTGGATTCGTTCCCGACATCGAACCGTGACCGCAGCGGTATATTCCGCCGCTGCGGTCACGTGTGAAAGGCTCTTTCCTTTACATGCGCTCCACCCTCCGTTCCCGGACCGTCATCGCCGCACTCGCCCTGCTCTCCCTCGCCGGCCCGACCGCCGTCGCAACCGCCGAACCCACCCCCTCCGACGCCGGGACCGTGGACGCGGCCTCGACCGGTGCCTACGTCGACCGCATCGACCGGATCACCGATCGCAAGGTCACCGCGCACGTCTACTCGCCGTCCATGGGCCGCACGATCCCGCTCGAGATCCTGCTTCCGGCCGATACGACCACGCCGCGGCCCGTCCTGTACCTGCTCAACGGCGCCGGCGGCGGCGAGGACAATGCCACCTGGGCACAGAAGACCGACGTCGAGTCCTTCTTCGCGGACAAGGACGCCTACGTGATCACGCCCATCGGCGGCGCGTTCTCGTACTACACCGACTGGCAGAAGGACGATCCGGTCCTCGGCCGGAACAAGTGGGAAACCTTCCTCACCCGGGAACTGCCGCCGGTCGTCGACGCCACGTTCGCGACCACCGGTGCCAACGCGATCGCCGGCCTGTCGTCGTCGGCGACGTCGGTGCTCGATCTGGCCATCGCCCGTCCCGGCCTGTACCGCGCCGTCGGTTCCTACAGCGGTTGCGCGTCCACCAGCGACGAACTGGGCCGGGCCTACGTGACGACCGTCGTCGAATCGCGGGGCGACGGCAACGTGGAGAACATGTGGGGTCCCGCAGACGACCCGGACTGGGTTGCCCACGACGCCATCGTCAATGCGGAGAAGCTGCGCGGCACCGACCTGTACGTGTCGAGCGCGACCGGACTGCCCGGCCAGCACGAGCGCCTCGATCAGGCCCAGGTGAACGGCAACGTGGAGGCGCTCGCCAACCAGATCCTCGTCGGCGGGGTCATCGAGGCCGCGACGGACGAGTGCACGCACCGGTTCGTGAACCGGCTCGGGGAACTCGACATCCCGGTGCAGGCCGTGTTCCGCCCGGTCGGCACCCACTCGTGGGGCTACTGGCAGGACGACCTGCACCAGTCCTGGCCGATGATCGAGGCCGCCCTGAACCGGTAGGCGGCCACCGCTTCTACCAGTACTGCTTCCGCGTCCCGTCGGTGTCGGCGACGAACACGACCGCGTCGGCCCCGGCGACCGCGGCCGGCGTCAGCGGAATGTGGCCGGGCACGATCGGCTCGCCCGCACCGACGGACGACGGCAGCACAGCCCCCAGGTCCGGCACCGGGAACAGGGCTTTCCTGCCGGTCGCCGCGGCGAGCGCGTGCTGGAGGGTGCCCGGTTCCGGACGGGGTGCGGCGTCGGTCGCCACGAACACGTAGCGCTCACCGAGTTCGAGCCCGGCCAGCGCACCGGCACTGCACCAGCTCGCATTCTCCGGCCCGACCTGCATCCCGGACTCCGCCCGCTGCAGGTGCGCGTTGTGCGCGAACAGCAGGGTCGGTCCGCGCCGCTGTTCCCGCGCGACGATCGCGAGCAGGTTCGCGGCCATCATCTCGGCGCGGATCCCGAGCAGATTCCCGATCCGGTCGGGTGCGGCCGTCGCCATGGCCGCGTGATAGCGCAGCAGGCCCGACGCGGTGCGGGCGTGCGCGACGGCGTCGTCGTATCCGTCCGGGTCGGCGGGCCGCAGGCGAGGTCCCGCGCGGTGCAGCACACCGGCGAGATCGTCGGCGACGAGGCGAAGCTCCCGCGCCCGCTCCGAATTGCCGATCGACGCGGCGGGATCGAACATCGCCGCCTCGTTCGTCCAGTCCGCGTCGTCGCCGAGCAACGCGTCGAGATCCCGGATCGACGCCGGACGCAGCGTCGCGGGCAGGTATTCGACGACCTCGGACAGTGCGCGGCGCGGGCTCGGCGCCGCGGAGAACTCCAGCGGCGCGTCGAAGCCGTGGAAGCGAACCCGATCCTCCGGGGCGACGCCGGAATTGTGCGCGCGCAGCCATTCGAGAAGTTCGCGGTTGCCCGGTACGGCACCGAAACCGTGGCTGAACCCGGTCGCGAGCACCGTGTCGAGGTCCACGGGCGCCCCGCACACGTAGCCGTCGACGATCGACGCGGCGAAGATATCGGTCTCGAGCGCGATGGACCGGAATCCCCGGTCGACCAGGTGACTCAAAAAATCGTTGCGCAGCAACGGAAAAGCCTCGATGCCGTGGGTCGGCTCACCGAGCGCGAGCACGGCCGGCGGCTCGGGTCGCGCGGCGAGCAGTTCGTCGAGTACCCGGCCGAGGCTCTCGCGGTCGTCGAGCGGGCGGGCGATTTCCTGCAGCGATGTGGTGGTCGGCATGAACACTCCTCTGGCGGCAAGTACCTATACCCTCGACGGTATCGTTGAAGAATCGGGTGAAACTTTCACGAACATCACCTCTATTTTCGTCTTCGAAGTCTCAAACGGAGGTGCGCACTGCGACCCGTCGACCTCGCCCGCGAGCACGGACTGTCGCCGCAGGCGATCCGCAACTACGAGGACGCGGGCATCCTGCCGCCGGCCGAGCGCAGCGCCACCGGCTACCGCCGGTACACGCCGGTGCACGCGCATGCCCTGCGTGCCTTCCTCGCGTTGCGCGCCGGGCACGGCCACGGGCAGGCGGCGGAGATCATGCGCTGCGTCAACCGCAGTGACGCCGAATCCGCCTATCGTCTCATCGACACCGCGCACGTCGACCTGCTGACCGAGCGGGAAACCCACGCCGAGGCCGCGTCGGCGCTCGGTGCCCTGTCCACCGCGACCCCGGCTCCGAGCGGCGGGCCGTTGTCCGTCGGCGAACTCGCGCACCGGCTCGGCGTGCACCGGGCAACGCTGCGCGCATGGGAGGCCGAAGGCATCCTGCGTCCCGGCCGCGACCGCGCCACCGGCTACCGCACCTACGGGCCGGACTGTGTGCGGGACGCCGAGATCGCCCGGCAGCTGCGGCGCGGCGGATATCCGCTGACCCGGATCGCGCGGTTCGTCGACTCGGTGCGTGAGGCGGGCGGAACCGACGAACTGCGGGTCTTCCTCGGGACGTGGCAGGACCGGCTCGGCGCGCGCAGCCGCAATCTTCTCACCGGCGCGGCGCGGCTCGACGCCTATCTCGCCCTGATCGAGAAGGCGGATCCGGCCGCTTCCCGGCGGTGAGAGCAGGCGGCGCTCAGGACACGGTCGCCGGGACCGGTTCGGGGACGTTCTTCGCGAGCCGTGCAGCGATCGCGGCGCACACCAGCAGCTGGATCTGGTGGAAGAGCATGATCGGCAGCACGATCAGCCCGATCGGCTGACCGGGGAACAGGACCGTCGCCATCGGTAGGCCGGTCGCGAGGGACTTCGTCGACCCGCAGAACAGGATCGCGGTGCGGTCCTCGTAGGTGAAGCCGAGACGGCGCGACCCGAACCATGTGAGCGCGAGGACGAGTGCGAGCAGGACGATGCACACGGCCGCCAGAGCCAGCAGGCGCGCGATCGACAGGCTCGACCAGATGCCCTCGTTCATGCCGCGGCTGAACGCGACGTACACCACGAGCAGGATCGCGCCGCGGTCGACGAGTTTGAGGGCCTTGCCGTGCTCCTTCACCCACGTGCCGATCCAGCGGCGCAACACCTGGCCGGCCGCGAACGGCACGAGCAGCATGAGCACGATGTCCAGTACCGCGGAGGCGCTGAAGGTCACGCCCTGCGTCGCCATGGTCAGCGCGACCAGGACCGGGGTGACGAAGATGCCGAGCAGGCTCGACGCGGACGCGCTGACGATCGCCCCGGGAATGTTGCCGCGCACGACCGAGACCAGCGCGATCGACGACTGCACCGTCGACGGCAGCAGGCACAGATACAGCACCCCGATGTACAGCGGGTCCGTCAGCAGCCACGGCACCAGCGCCTTCGCGGCCAGGCCGAGCAGCGGGAAGATCACGAACGTGGTGGCGAGGATCGTCGCGTGCAGCCGCCAGTGCTTGAGGCCGTCGACCGCCTCGCGGGTGGACAGGCGCGCGCCGTACAGGAAGAACAGCAGGCCGATCGCGATCTTGGACGCCCACGTGAACCCGGTGAGCACGACTCCGCCGGCGGGCAGCAGCGCCGCGACGGCGACCGTCGCGAGGATGCCGACCAGGAACGGGTCGAGTCGGTTCAGCACGGGAATCTTCGAGAGCATGGTTAAACGGTATGGGAACCACCGCTGATTTACAGAACCGATCACCACGATTACTGTCATCATGAATCGTGATGGAGGGCGGTGGACGTGTTCGAACCCGTACAGTTGCGGAGCTTCCTCGCCGTCGAGCGCGACCGCAGTTTCAGTGCCGCCGCGCGGCGGCTGGGCCTGCGTCAATCCACCGTCAGCCAGCACGTCGCGAAGCTCGAGCAGGCCGTGGGCCGGCGGTTGTTCCTAAGGGACACCCATTCCGTCGAGCCGACCGCCGACGGTAGTGCGATGGTCGGTTTCGCCCGCGACATCCTCGACCGGCACGAGGCCGCGCGGCGGTACTTCCAGGACTCCCCGGTCAGCGGCCGGCTGCGCTTCGGGGCCTCCGAGGATCTGGTACTGCACGAACTCCCGGCGATCCTCGGCGAGTTCCGGCGCAGCCACCCCCGGGTGGACCTCGAACTCACCGTCGCGCTGAGCGAGGAACTCCACCGGCGCCTCGACGACGGCGAACTCGACCTCATGTTCGGCAAACGCCGGCCGGGGGAGCAGCACGGGGAACTGATCTTCCGCGACCGTCTCGCGTTCCTGGCAGCCCCCGGCTTCGCCGTCGACCCGGACGGACCGGTCCCGCTGGTGACCTATCCGCCTCCGTCGCTGACCCGGGAGATCGCGCTCGATGTGCTGCAACGCGCCGGATTCGGCGCGCGCATCACGTGCGTCGCGGACAGTCTCAACGGCCTGCGCGCGGCGGCGCTGGCCGGGCTCGGCGTCGTGCTGCACGCCCGCAGTCTCCCGCCCGCCGGTCTCGAACCGGTTCGGGCGGGAGCACGACGGCTACCCGACGCCGGCGATCTCGAGTTCGTGCTGCTGGCTCGGCGCTCGGTGCTCGATGAACCGGCGCGGGCGTTGCGCACGGCGATCCTGGACAACGCCCACCGGCTGGGCCGGGACACCGGACTCCGATGACGGCCGGAACCGTCACTCCGGCAACAGCATCCACAGGGCCAGGTAGACCAGCGCGGCACCGCCGCCGGTGGCGAACGCGGCGACGACGACACCCGCACGGACGAGATTGACGTCGATGTCGAAGTATTCGGCGAGGCCGCCGCACACGCCGCCGAGCATGCGCTGCGTGCGGGAACGGGCGAAGGGACGGGGTGTGGAGTTGCTTTCGAATGTCATGCCTACAGCGTGCCGTCGACGGGCACTCGGGCACATCCGGTGACCCCCGGATTCCGACCCTGATCTTTCGGCTCGGGGTCGCGAACTGCTCGAGATTCTGTGAACACAGGAGGCCGACCGCTGGTACCCATCATCGAAAACGTGTTCGGGATGTGGCAGGCGACAACCAAACCTGACGCTCGCGGACCGGACGTATGTGTGTGAGCACTGCGGCCTGACGATCGATCGTGATCGGAATGCCGCGATCAACCTCGCCCGCCTCGGCGAGACCCACCACACGGGTGACACGGGGACCGGTACCGGGAGTAGCCCGGCCGCCACCGATCCGGGTGGAGGACGGACGTGGAGCCACGCGCAAGACCCGATCCGCGGCAGCGGAACAGGCAGCAGGCGTCGAAGCGTCAACCCGGCACGACACTGTCGGTCAGGCCGGGACTGTCTCACCGGAAGGTGAGGCTGCCTGATGGGGAAGCGAACAGGGCGTGCTCACGTTAGCTCACCAGAAGGCAACGGTCGCGACCTATTTGCGGGCGGCGAGCGTCTTCTTGAACACGATCATCGGCAGCAGCAGGCGGACGATCATCGACACCGCCCACACGATCACGGTCGCGAGGATCCACGTCGTGATGCCGCTGATCTTCAGGCCGTCGCTGACGAGGGCGGTGACGATCAGCGCCACCAGCGTCGAGACGAGGGCGCTGCTGCCGAGCAGCACGGGAGCCTTCGTCATCGAGATCTGGCGGATCAGCGGGTCGATGACGACCGCGACGACCGTGAAGATCACGACAGCGATGAGGAACGCGATCGCGGTGAGGGACATGTCGGGGAGTACCCATGCCCCGACTATCAGGGCGATCGCGTTGGCGATCAGGGCGACGACCGCAGTCGCGAGGAGTCGCATCATGCGGTCAGAGTAGACCCACCGAGCCCGAATCGTCTGGAATCGCGGTGAGGCGAACCCTGGGCGGTCTCGGGGTGGCCCGGCAGGATGGGAAGGCGTTCGCTGCAGAAAGGACACTCCGAATGACCGACACCGTTGTCGCCGGCCGCCGCGCCGCGCTCGCCCTCCGCTACGGCACCGCCGAAGCCGAACGTGCCGAGCAGGCCGGGGAGCTCGTGTGGAACGAGGTGCTCGCCACACAGCTCGCGCACCGTTCGGTGCGGAAGTTTCTGCCGGACAACGTGTCCGAAGAACAGCTGCGAGCGATCGTCGCGGCGGCGTCGTCCGCGGCGAGCTCGAGCAACCTGCAGTTGTGGAGCGTCGTGGCGGTGACCGACCGGGATCGGCTCGGCCGGATCGCGGCCCTCGCCGGGGACCAGGACGCGGTCCGCAACGCACCGCTGCTGCTGGTGTGGATCGCCGACCTCGCGCGCGCCGGCCGCATCGCCGAGCAGAACGATCGCGACCTCGTCAATGCAGGATTCGTGGAATCGGCACTGCTCGGAGTGGTCGACGCGACGCTCGCAGCACAGAACGCCGCCCTCGCCGCGGAATCGTTGGGCCTCGGCACCGTGTACATCGGGGCGATCCGGAACCACCCGACCGAGCTCGCCGAGGAGCTGAATCTGCCGGCCCACAGTTTCGCGGTGGTCGGGCTCGTCGTCGGGCATCCGGATCCCACCGGATCCGCCGAGGTCAAGCCGCGTCTAGGCGTCGACGTCGTGCTGCACCGCGAACAGTACGACCTGGAGGCGCAGGAAGCCGGCACTGCCGAGTACGAGGCCCGCATCTCCGCGTTCTACCGCGAGCAGGGGCTGGCGGACAGCTGGACCGAGCGTGTGGTGGGCCGGTTCGCGACGCCGGGTGCGCTCGGTGTCCGGGAAGGGCTGAAGGAAGCACTCGAGCGCCGTGGTTTCGATCTGAACTGACAGGTCGTACGCAGGACGAATGCGGGTGAGCACACTGCTCACCCGCATTCGTCGTCTCGCCCCCTTCGGGTATCGGGAATCGGTATTTCACCGGATTCGCAGAAAAAGTCCCCCCTGTCCGGATTCAACTGATAGCTTCTCGCCCGTGACCGAATGGTTACCAGATCTATACCGTTCGATATCGAGGGGGTGAGAGGCGTGGAGATTCTCGAGATCATCATCCAACTTCTGCTGTCGCTCTCCTGACGGCCCACAGCGGCGACCGCGGCGCAACCGCGGTCGCCGCTCTCGTTCCGACGAAAAGGTATGCAGTGCGTCGCATGTCGATCCTGATGGCCGCCCTGGCGGTACTCGCTGCGGCGGTCGTGTCCCTCGTGCCGCCGGCCACGGCGCAACCGGCAACCGGCGCGCGCCTCGTCCGGATCGACACAGTCGACGATCGTCAGCAGATCCTGATCGTCCACTCCGCCGCGATGGACCGGGAGATTCCCGTACGGGTGATTCTTCCGTCCGACAGGTCGCACCCGCGCCCCACCCTGTACCTGCTCAACGGGTACACCGGCGGGGAAGAACCCGGCAACTGGCACGACCGCACCGACGTCGTCGAGTTCTTCGCGGACAAGAACGTCAACGTCGTCACCCCGATCGGTGGTCGGGCCAGTTACTACACCGATTGGCGCAGTGACGATCCCGTGCTCGGACGCCACAAGTGGTCGACCTTCCTCACCCGTGAGCTTCCGCCGATCGTCGACGTCACTCTCGGCACATCCGGTCGCAATGCGATCGCCGGCGTGTCGGCCTCGGCGACCTCGGTCCTCAATCTTGCCGTGGAAAGCCCCGAGCTGTATCGCGCGGTCGGTGCGTACAGCGGGTGCCCCTCCACGAGCGACCCGGTGAGCAGGCGCTTCGTCGAAATGGTCGTCGAGGGCCGGGGGCGGGGTGACGTGACGAACATGTGGGGTCCAGTCGGGGATCCGGCGTGGGCAGCGCACGATCCCTACCTCAACGCCGAGCGACTGCGCGGCCTCGAACTCTACGTCTCCAGTGGCACGGGGCTTCCCGGGTACGACGACACGCTGGACGGCCGTGAGGTCGCGGGCAATCCGCTCGTGCTCATCCGGCAGGCCGGTACCGGCGGAGTCATCGAGGCCGCGACCGGTGAATGCACGCGGCGGTTCGTCGCGAGACTCGACGAACTCGGCATTCCCGCCCACGTCGAACTCCGCCCCACCGGGACTCATTCGTGGACCTACTGGCAGGACGACCTGCACCGGTCGTGGCCGATCTTCGACCGCGCCCTGCGCTGACCGCCGCCGTGGGTTCCGGCCGGTTACACCACGGTCGGTTGAACACCACGGTCAGTGGCACACCACCACGAGGCCGAGACCCCGCCAGACCTGGGTCTCGATCCGGTCGAACTCGTGGTCGTCGCGGTCGTAGACCGTGTCGGTCTCGGTGCGGTAGCCGCGGTCGCGCTGCTCCGTGACCGTGCACGAGTCCGAGGAGGTGCCGGAGCGGTTGAGGACCGTGTACGGCACGCCTTCGGCGTCGAGGGTTGCGCGGGCGGCGGATTCGCTCATCCCGACCACGGACGGAACCGGCGCGGCGGACGCGGCGGTACCGCCGAGGAGCAGGGCAGCGGCGGTGGCTGCGGTAATGGCGGCGGCGGAAGCGATAGTGCGCACGGTGATTCCTTTCGACGGTGCGAACAGGCGATGTAGAACAGGAAAGTGTTGGTGTGAACGGGATGTGGGCTGTGATCCCGAACCGTTCCCATCGTGGCTCGGCCACCGCCGTCGGCACATCGGGTGAGGCACCCATCTGCACCCTGAATTTTCGGGTCGGGGTTTCTCGGGGAACGCGCGCGGTACCGTCGAAGCCATGGCCGAACCGAAACGGGTGGCTCTCGCACTCGGCAGTGGCGGTGCGCGCGGATACGCGCACATCGGAGCGATCCAGGCTGTGACCGCCCGCGGCCTCGAGATCGTCGGCATCGCGGGATCGTCGATGGGTGCGCTGGTCGGCGGGCTGTACGCGGCGGGCAAACTCGACGAGTACACCGAATGGGCCTTGACCCTCACCCAGCTCGACGTGGTGCGGTTGCTCGACGTGTCGGTGACGTCCCCCGGCGCCATCCGCGCCGAGAAGGTGCTCGCCCGGGTCCGCGAGATCCTCGGCGACGTGCAGATCGAGGACCTGCCGCTCCCGTTCACCGCGGTTGCGACCGATCTGGCTGCGGGACGGCCGGTGTGGTTCCAAAGGGGGCCGCTCGACGTCGCCATCCGCGCGTCGATCGCGATTCCCGGCGTCATCACTCCGGCAGTCCTCAACGGGCGGGTGCTCGTCGACGGCGGCACTCTCGCACCGCTGCCGGTTGCGCCCACCGTGGCGCTGGCGTCGGACCTGACGATCGGTATCAGCCTCGGCGGCGAGGAACGCGGCCTCGCGTCCCCTGTGAACGTCAGCGCCGAACCGCGCCCGGTCGAGGAATGGATCGGCCGCTTCCGCCGCAGCGCCGGGTTCCTGCTCGAACGCGACATCGTGCGGTCCGTGGTGGGCCGGTTCGGTTCGTCCCGGTCCCATACGGATTCGGTCCCTACCGACTCCGGGGGAGTTGCGGACTCCGATGTCCCTGTCGACTCCGATGTCCCTGTCGACTCCGAGGGCGCCGGCGACTCCGATGTCGCTGCCGACGAGGAGGTGTTCGAGGCGCCCGTCGACGCGGCGCTCGAAGCCGTCGCGGTGGCGTCCGGGGGTGTCGCCGCACCGAAACTGGGCCGCGTCGCGGTGATGAGCCGATCGATCGACATCATGCAGTCGGTGCTGGCCCGGCATCAGCTGGCCGCGTACCCACCGGATGTGCTGGTCGAAGTACCGCGCAGCGCGTGCCGCAGCCTCGATTTCCACAAGGCTGCCGAGATGATCGAACTCGGCCGGACATTGACCGAGGCGGCTCTCGACAACGCCGGGTTCCTCGAGGTGAGGACCGGTGGTGAGCACGATCGTCCGCAACCGGGCAACCGCGGACCCGGGGAGGGTTCAAGGGAGTAGCCGCAGGCCGCAGCTGCCGCTTCGGTCCCATTCCGGTGTGTTCGCGGTAGCGGGGGAGGACACTCGGGTGATGAGGCGTGGTGATGTCCGGTGAACGCGAAGGACCGAACCTGGGACCTCGGGTACGCGGCCGCGTGGCGGCTGGTGCGCGCTCTGCCGGACCGCTGGGCGCTGCGCCTGTTCTACCTCGCAGCCGATCGCGCCGCCCGCAACGGTGGACCGGATCAGCTGCGGCGCAACCTGTCCCGTGTTCTCTCCATCCCGGCGGAGGAGGTCTCCGACGAGCTCGTGCGCGCGAGTCTGCGTTCGTACGCGCGCTATTGGTGCGAGGCCTTCCGGCTTCCGTCGATGGATCCGGCGCGGCTGGCCGACGACATCGAAACCTCCGCCACCGGACTCGAACACATCCACGAATCGGTCGAGCGCGGCAAGGGCGCGGTGCTGGCCCTGCCGCACAGCGGAAACTGGGATCTGGCGGGCGTCTGGGTGACGCAGCGGGTGGGCTCGCCGGTCGTCGTCGCCGAGCGACTGCGGCCGGATTCGCTGTTCCGGCGCTTCGTGCGGTTCCGTGAGGGGTTGGGATTCGAGATCATTCCGCTCACCGGCACCGAGACGCCACCGCTCGAGCAGTTGGCGGCACGGCTGCGGGAGGGGCGGATGGTCGGGTTGCTCGCCGAACGCGACATGACCGGCACGGGCGTGCCGGTCAGCTTCTTCGGCGAACCGGCCCGCATGCCGGCCGGTCCCGCCCGGCTCGCGATCGACACCGGTGCGCCGCTGCTGCCGGTGAACTGCTGGTTCACGCCGGACGGGTGGGGTTTCCAGGTGGGCCCGCCGATCGAGGCCGTCGACGGTGTGCAGGGCACGACGCAGGCGCTGGCAGACCGCTTCGCCGCCGCGATCGCCGCGCACCCGGCCGACTGGCACATGCTGCAACGGGTGTGGACCGCCGACTTCGACGGCCACCGATGATCTACTCTGAGCCGGTGGAGACCGTACCGATCCAGCTGCCGGGGGGTACCACCGCGCCGGTCCGTCTGTTTCCGGGCCCGGACCACGAGCACGAGACGCGACGCGACGCCGCGAGGATCGTGGTGGTCATCGTCCCCGGGCTCGGAATCCCGGCCGGCTACTACGAACCGTTCGCCGAGGCGCTGACCGGACACGGCTTCGACGTCGCGATCTGCGAGCTCCGCGGGCAGGGCGACAGCCGGCCGCGGCCGGACGCCGACAGCGCCTACGGCTACCACGAGCTGGTGTCCGTGGACTTCCCCGCGATGTTCGAGGTCGTCCGCGAACGATTCCCCGATTCGACCCCGTACCTTCTGGGACATTCGATGGGCGGTCAACTCGGGGTGCTCTACGCGTCGCGGGTCCGCGGCCGGCTCGGCGGATTGATTCTCGTCGCCTCCGGAACCCCCTACTACCGGCACTTCCCGGGCTCCCGCGGACCCGGGCTGCTGCTCGGGTCCGCGGCCATGTCGATCACCGCGAGCGTCGCGGGATTCTGGCCTGGCGACCGGCTCGACATCGGTGGGTTCGGGCGTCAGTCCCGTGTGCTCATCTCGGACTGGGCGCGCCTGGCCCGCAGCGGACGATTCGAGCCGTACGGCGCCGACATCGACTACGAGGAGCGTCTCGCGCGGCTGAAACTGCCGGTGCTGTCGATCACCATCGAGAAGGACGACATGACCCCGGTCGCGGCGGCCCGGCACCTGCTCGAGAAGCTCCCCGCGGCCGAGGTCACCACGTGGCACCTCGACCCTCCGCTCGGGCACAACGGCTGGATCCGGGACAACGCGGAGATCGTCGAGCGGGTCGCGGCCTGGTTGCACGACCGCTGACCCGCCAGCTGCACGATCGCCGGTCCGCCGCCGGGTCGGCTACCGCAGCTTCTCCTCCAGGAACGTGAACGTCAGCGCCGACTTGAACGCGGCCTGCGCGTTGTCCGCGGCGCCGCCGTGCCCGCCCTCGATGTTCTCGTAGTACCGCACCTGATGTCCCTGCTCCTCGAGGCGGGCGACCATCTTCCGGGCGTGGCCGGGATGCACCCGGTCGTCGCGGGTCGAGGTGGTGATCAGGATCGGCGGATACGTCGCGTCGGGGTCGACATTCTGATAGGGCGAGTACTCCTTCAGGAACGCCCACTCGTCCGGGTTGTCGGGGTCGCCGTACTCGGCCATCCACGACGCGCCCGCGAGCAGCAGGTGGTACCGCTTCATGTCCAGCAGGGGCACCTGGCACACGATCGCCCCGAACAGCGACGGGTAGCGGGTGAGCATCACGCCCATCAGCAGACCGCCGTTGCTGCCGCCCTGGATGCCGAGCTTCTCCGCGGTGGTGATGCCCCGCGCGACGAGGTCCTTCGCGACCGCCGCGAAGTCCTCGAACACCTTGTGCCGGTTCTCCTTCAGCGCCTGCGTGTGCCAGGTGGGGCCGTACTCGCCGCCACCGCGGATGTTCGCGATCACATAGGTGTAGCCGCGTTCGAGCCATGCCCGGCCGATGCCGCCGCCGTAGGCGGGCACCAGCGAGTTCTCGAATCCACCGTAGCCGTACAGCATGGTCGGCGACGGGGTGTCCGTGTTGCTGCCCACCACGAAGTACGGCACCTGGGTTCCGTCGTCGGACGTCGCGAAATACTGTGTGACGGAAATGTTCTCGGCATCGAAGAACGAGGGCGCCTGCTTGATCGCCGTCAGCGGACCACCGACCGTCCCGGACAGCAGGGTCGCCGGGACGGTGAAACCACTGGAGTTGAGGAAGAAGTCGTCGCTCTCGAGGGGATCGACGTCGATGATCGAGGTGGACGTCGCCGCCGGCACGCCCTCGAGCGGGCGGTCCTCCCACCCGTCCGGTCCCGGCGTGAGCACCCGCACCTCGGTCTGCACGTCACGCAGCGTCACGAGCAGCAGGTGGTTGCGGGTCCACGCGTACTGCTCGAGCGAGGTGTGCTCGTCCGGGGTGAACAGCACCGTGAAGTCGCGTGACCCGGCCAGGAACGCCGGATAGCTCGTGGCCAGCAGTGCCCCGGCCGGGTATCCCAGCCACGGCGACCGGGTGCGTACCAGCAGATGGTCGCGGTAGACGCCGGCCCCGGCGTCGTCCGGCACCTCGAGCTTCACCAGCTCGCCGTCTTCGGTCAGCTCGAACCGGTGCGCGTTGTAGAAGTCCAGGGCCCGTTCGACGAAGGTCCGCTCGTATCCGGGCGTGCGGTCGTACGACGCGCCCACCGCCACGTCGGTCTTCTCGCCCTCGAACACGATCTCCGCCTCGGAGACCGGGGTGCCACGCCGCCACCGCTTCGCGATCCTCGGATATCCCGAATCGGTGAGTGACCCGTCGCCGAAATCGGTACCGACATATACGGAGTCCGCGTCGATCCACCCGATGTCCGTCTTCGCCTCGGGCAGTTCGAAACTGTCCGGACCCGACACGAACTGCCGTGTGACCAGGTCGAATTCACGGATGACAGTGGCATCCGCGCCGCCGCGCGACAATCCGATCAAGGCACGCGTATGGTCGGGACGCAGCACCTGCGCACTCGACCACACCCAGTTCTCGCCCTCTTCCTCGGCGAGCGCGTCCAGGTCGACGAGCACGTCCCACTCCGGGTCGTCGCGCAGGTACTGGTCCATCGTGGTCCGGCGCCACAGGCCCCGGACGTGCTCGGCGTCGCGCCAATAGTTGTAGAGATATTCGGCGCGCCGCCGGGCGTAGGGAATGCGCGCATCGGTGTCGAGCACCTCCCGGATCCGGGACTGCAACGTCTCGAACTCGTCGGTGCGGGTGTACTCGTCGACGGTGATTGCGTTCCGGACGCGCACCCAGTCCAGCTGCTGCTCGCCGGTGACATCCTCGAGCCAGAGGTACGGATCGGTCGGGTCGGAGGCCGTGGCTTCGGAGTTCGTCGCAGAGGTCATGTGGCTATTTCTACCCGGACCGGCACACTTGCGGGCATGCAGCTGCATCCAACCGACGCGCGTCGCGACTGGCTCGGCGATCGTCTGCCCGGCGATCTGTTCCTCGTGTACTGCTTCGACGCGCCGTCCGAGCCGCTCCCACGCGTACTCGCGGGCCTCGCCGCCCGGGCCGCGAGGATAGGAGACCTGCGCACCCGGGCCGTCGACGTTCCGGGCCTGCTCGACTACCCCTACTGGACAGGCCGTGAGATCGGTGACGACCAGTTCAGGACACATCCCGGCGGCAACTGGGCGACGGTGACGGCCCTGCTCGGCACGCTCGTCGAGGGCCGAGTCGACATCCGCGTCTCGCCGTGGCGGCTGCACCTGATCCCCGACGTGACGGGCTCACCCGGGGGAGACGGGGCCGCGCTGCTCGCCGTGCTGCAGATCTCGCACGCGTTCGCCGACGGCAGGCGCGCGTCGGCGTTGGCGCGTGCCCTGTTCGAGAAGGACGCACCGCCGCGCACCGAGCCACCCCGCGCCCCGGCACCACCGGCCATGCTTCTGCGCGCGGCGGCGAAATTGCCGGGACA
>NZ_JBMBTE010000102.1:0-17526 GCF_048897285.1 Rhodococcus sp. O3 | reverse complement strand
CACCGCCCCCTTGCTGCGGGCGCGGGCGGCCACGGCCCGGGTTCGCGACGGCGGCACCGCGAGCCCGCCGAGACCGAGGACCACCAGGTCCATCCCGTCGAGCAGGACCGCCGCGATCTCCACCGGATCGGGTCCGGGATCGGGAATCACCGCCACCCGCTGCAACTGCGCTCCCATTTCCGCGGCGGCGAGCAGACTCAGCCGGCGGTGGCCGATCACGGCGGCGTGACCTCCCGCAGCGGTCACCGAGGCGAGAACCCCGATCAGCAACGACGTGGCCCCGGAGACGGATACGACGGAGCCGCGGACGAGACCACCCTGGGGCAGTACATCGGCGAGCGGTTCCGGGACCGGGAGCAACCGGTCGGCGGGTACGTCGGCGGGAGCGGCCCGCTCCACCTCCCCGCGCGCGGGTATCGCGGCCATCCGCCGGCGCAGCGACTGGATCCGCTCCTGCCGGGACGGTCTTTCCACACCGTCGAGCGGGAACTCGGCGAGCTCACCCACATGCACCCCTTCGTCATCTGCCGGCCGCGGGAACACGGCCCACCGACACCACGGGGAAGACGTGGTTCAGTCACCAACTATCGAACATACTTTCGAACCTTTCCAGTACACCTGATCTTGGGGCGGCCCGTCAAGCGCAGAAAGACCCCTCGCATCCACTACTCTCGTGAAGGTGTCGAAACAGGAACGAGTAGGTAGGGTTGTCGGCCCGGACCACCTGGTGGCCGGTCGCTACCGGCTCGATTCCAAGCTCGGCGGCGGCGGGATGGGCGCCGTGTGGCTCGCCCACGACACGCGGCTCGGGCGCGACGTCGCCGTCAAACAGGTCGTCTCCACCGCGGACCTGCAGCCGGAGGCCGCCGACGAGGTACGCCGCCGCACACTGCGCGAAGGGCGGATCGCCGCGCAGCTCGCGCACGAGCACGCCATCGGGATGTACGACGTGGCCCTCGACGCCGGTGAACCGTGGCTGGTCATGGAGTACCTGCCCTCCCGCAGCATCGCCCAGGTGCTGAACACCGTCGAGACACTGCCCCCGTACGAGGTGGCGCAGATCGGGGCGGACGTGGCCGACGCCCTGGCCGCCGCACACGCCGCGGGCATCATCCACCGGGACATCAAGCCCGGCAACATCCTCGTCGCCGAACGGGGCCACGAACTCGGCATCGTGAAGATCAGTGACTTCGGCATCGCCCTGGCGAGCGGCGACTCCGATCAGTCCGGTGTGATCGCCGGTACCCCCGCGTACTTCGCGCCCGAGGTGGCGCGCGGGAACGATCCCACCGAGGCCAGCGACGTGTTCTCCCTCGGCGCGACCCTCTACACCATCCTCGAGGGCCAGCCCCCGTTCGGTTTCGAAGCCGACTCGATCGCATTGCTGCACCGCGTCGCCCGCGCCGAGATCATTCCGCCGACCCGGACCGGCCCTCTCACCGACGTCCTGCTCTCCATGCTCGAACCCGACCCCGCCCGCCGTCCGACGATGGCGCAGGCCCGCGACCGGCTCGCCGCGGTCGTCCTGGGTCCGGGCACGAATCCCACACTGCTGCGCGGACGTCCGATCCTGGCCGAGGACGGCTCGATCCCCGTGTGGGCGCAACGGTCCACCCCGATCGCCGGAACCCGTTCGCGCAGTTCGTTCGTGGACCGGCCCGCACCGCCGCCGGTGTCGCCTTCGCGCGGCCCGTCACGCGGGATTCCCCGGCCCGCCGAATTGTGGGACCGGCTGCTTCCGAAAGAACCTGTGCCGCAGGACCCCAAGGAACGGCTCGTCGCATACGCGCCGCTGGCGATGGCGGCGATGGTCGCGCTGATCGTGCTCGCGCTCGTGGTCGCGGTGATCATCGCCGTGGCGGTGGGCTGAACAGCTTTCAGTCGATCCGGCGCCGGTGCGCCCACCGGGTCAACGCGTTCCGGTTCGACTGCTGGGTCTTGCGCAGCACGTTCGACGCGTGGGTCTCGACGGTCTTGACCGAGATCACCAGTTCCTCGGCGATCTCCCGATAGGTGTAACCGCGCGCGAGCAACCGCAGCACCTCGAGCTCACGCGGGGTCAGCGAATCGAGTTCGGGGTCCAGCGGCGGCTCCGGGACGTTGGACCGTCCGGTGAACGAATCCAGCACGAATCCCGCCAGGCGCGGGCTGAACACCGCGTCGCCGCCGGCCACCCGCCGAACCGCATCCGCCAGTTCGGTGCCCGAGATCGTCTTGGTGACGTATCCGCGGGCGCCGGCCCGGATCACCGCGATCACGTCCTCCGCCGCGTCGGACACGCTCAGCGCCAGGCACACCGGCCCCGGTGCGATGCGGCTGAGCACCGCGACTCCCCCGCCGTCGGGCATGTGCACGTCGAGCAGCACGACATCGGGGCGGGTGGCGTCGATCCCGGCGACCGCCTCGGCGACACCGCCGGCCTCGCCCACGATCTCCATGTCCGCCTCGCGCCCCAGCTCGGTACGCACACCGGAACGGAACACGGCGTGATCGTCGACCAGAAAGACACGGAAGGACTGTGAAGTTGGGGCGCCGTTCGACGTCACTGCGTGTGCTCCTCGGGTTGGGGTTCGGCCTCCTGCCACTCTAGGGGCGAGCCCGTCCCCGGCACCGCACCGCCGCGGGGCATGTGTATCCGGATCTCGGTGCCCTTGCCGAGCTCCGACTTCACCACCACACGGCCGCCGCGCCGCTCGATCCGCGCCCGGATCGACTTGGCCAGACCCTGCCGGTCCTCCGGGACCAGATCCGGGTCGAAGCCCGTCCCGCGATCGCGGACGAACACGCTCACCTCGTCCGGTTCGGCCTCGGCGAACAGGTCGACGCTGTCCACCCCGGCGTGCTTGGCGGCGTTGACGAGTGCTTCGCGGGTCGCCCCCAGCACCGCGGTGAACGATTCGGCGGTCAGGTCGTCGTCGTCACCGGGCGCGACGTCCCCGACGATCACCGGCGTGACGGACACCCCGTGCTGGTCCTCCACCTCACCGGCGATGGTGCGCAGCGCCTCGGCGAGGCTGGTGCGGGGGCTCTCCCCGCCGCCGAACAGCCAGCGCCGCAATTCCCGTTCCTGGCTGCGGGCCAGCCGCACCACTTCCTGCGGATCACCGGCCTGCTTCTGGATGAGCGCCAAGGTCTGCAGCACCGAATCGTGCAGGTGCGAGGCGATCTCCTCGCGTTCCTCGTTGCGGACGCGGGCTGCGCGTTCCTGCTCGAGAGCTCGCCACATGCGAACCCACAGCGGCACCGACAGCAGCCCGGCGCCGATGAGGGTCACCACGACCGCGAGCAAGGACGACCGCAATGCAGCGACGTCGACCTGGGCGAGAAACACGACGCCGAGGCCGGTGACGATCAGGGTCAGGCCGCCGAGAACCCGCGCCCATGTCAGGACGGTGGGTTTGGCCGGCAGTCCGAGGACCGACCGTGGCCCGTCGACGTCGAACTCCCGCCACACCAGGGCGGCACCCACCGCGACCACGACGATCGGCGCGATCACCGATGCCGCGCCCCCGTTCAGCAGCCACGACAATCCGGCGCCCAGGGCCAGCCCGATGACCGCCAGACCCAGCGCGCGGCGACGCTCGGTGGGCGACGGCGGCTCGGTGTCGGAACCCTGCGGCACGAATGCCCACAGCAGGCCGTATGCGACGATGCCGACCCCGAGCGCGGCGAGCACCGCGAACGCGACCCGGACTTTCATCACGTCCACGCCGAGGTGGTCGGCGAGACCACCGGCCACGCCGCCCACGACGCGGCCACCGACGCGGCGTTCGAGTCGGGGGACGGGCACGGGAAGGTTGGCTACCGGTTGCACATATTCGATACTGGCACGCGCTCGGCGCCCCGGCATCGGGGACCGACCCTGATCCCGGAGGCCACTGCGGGGCCCGAAGATCAGGGTTCGCCCCTGATGTGCGGGCGCCGCGCGGGCGACAGGATGAGTCCATGAACTCGCGCAGCTTCCCCGAGCAGCTTTCGGACATGTGGCGCACCCGTCCGGTGCGCCTGCCCGATCAGGGCCACGTCGCCGGCGTGTGCGCCGGCATCGGAGTTCGGTACGGCGTCGATCCGGTACTGATCCGGGTCGCGTTCGTGGTGTCCACCATCTTCGGTGGCGCGGGCATCGTCCTGTACCTGGCGTGCTGGGTCCTGCTCGCCCGCTACGGCGATCCCGTCTCCCCCGTCGAGTCTCTCGTCGGGCGGGGCCACAGCGCCGACTCGAGCACCAAGGTGATCGTCCTGCTGGTGGCACTTGCGGTGGCTGCGAGTGCGCTCGGCCCGATGGGCGCCGGCCTGGGCGGTTCCGGATTCCTCAGCTTGATGCTGATGCTCGGGGGTCTGTGGCTGCTCTACCTGCGCAAGCCGGAACCTCCGGTCCTGCCGCCCCCGCCGGGATCGGTGGCCTTCCAGCAGAATCCGTTCCCGGACTTCTCGGTCCCGCAGGCGCCTTATGCCCCGTCCCAGTTCACACCGGCCCCATTCGCGCAGCAACCGTTCGCGGCAGGGGCGACCCCCACTCCCGGACCGGCACCGGCGGACCCGAACTTCTGGGTCAAGAAGGACGCCGCGACGTCCGAGACGACCGGCGGTGTGAACGAGTCGGCACCGCCCGCCGATCCTGCACAGCCCGCCGATCCGACACAGCCCGCCGATCCCGCACGGCCCGCCCCGGATCCGTTCGGCGCGACGGCGACACCTCCGTCCTGGGATCCGCTCGGCGTCGCCCCGTTCGCGTGGGACCTTCCCGAACCGGCACCGATCCGGACACCCGTGCCGGATCAGAAGCAGCCGCGGTCGCGGTTGACGACGACGATCCTGGGTCTGGCGGTGCTGGCCGCCGCCGCAGCCGCAGCGGTCGCCGCCGCTACCGGCATGGAATGGCTGACGCCGGCCCGGATCGGGGCGATCGCTCTCGCCGTCGTCGGGCTGGGACTGCTGCTCGGCGCGTTCCTGCACCGCGGCCACGGCCTACTGGTGGTGACCGGTCCGCTGATCGGATTCGTGGTGCTCGCGTCGCTGGTCGGCCCGATCGACACCTCGCGGTGGGGTCCGCAACAGCATGCCCCGCGCACGGCCGCCGAGCTGCAGCCGGAGTACGCGGTCCAGATGGGCGAGCTCGAGCTCGATCTGCGCAATCTCACCCTCACCGAGGACCGCACCGTCGCGGTGGAGACTCGGTTCGGCAACTCCCGGATCCTCCTGCCGCCGAACCTGGACGTCGACATCACGTGCACCGAGCGCGCGGCCTCGCCGTGCCCCACGCAGGGCTTCGACGGTGGCGCCGACGGCCGCAGCGGACCCGTCCTGACCCTCGACATCGATACCGCTTTCGGAAACTCGGAGGTGCACCGTGGCTGACTTCGACACCGACTACACCGGATCCGGATCCGGATCCGACGACACCGAGGCGACCTGCTCGCGCCGGCGGGGCCCGTCGATCCTGCTGCTCGTGGCCGCGATCGCCGCTCTGGCGGTCAGCGGGTGGGCGTTGATCGGCCCGTTCTCACTGGACCCGATCGCGAACGTCGAGTTCCGCTGGGTGTTCGTGGCCGTCGCCGTGGCGGTGGGCGCGGCCCTCCTGTTCGCACCCGGCAAACGGTCCCGCCGGAAGAACTGAATACACTGCACCTCCGAAAAGCACTGTACCCCTCGGATTTCGAAGGAGAGATCCTTCGGCCCGAGGGGCACAGTCGCTGCTACGGGAGGATCACTCCCACTCGATCGTTCCCGGCGGCTTGCTGGTCACATCGAGGACGACGCGGTTGACCTCGGCGACCTCGTTGGTGATCCGGGTGGAGATGCGCTCGAGCGTCTCGTACGGCAGGCGGGTCCAGTCCGCGGTCATCGCGTCCTCGCTCGAGACCGGGCGCAACACGATCGGATGACCGTAGGTGCGTCCGTCGCCCTGCACACCGACGCTGCGCACGTCGGCGAGGAGCACGACCGGGCACTGCCAGATCTGACCGTCGAGGCCCGCGGCCGTGAGCTCTTCGCGCGCAATGGAATCCGCGTGACGCAGGATTTCGAGGCGCTCCTGGGTGACCTCACCGATGATGCGGATGCCCAGGCCCGGGCCGGGGAACGGCTGGCGGCCGACGATCTCCTCGGGCAGACCGAGTTCGCGGCCGACGGCGCGGACCTCGTCCTTGAACAGCAGGCGCAGCGGCTCGACGAGCTCGAACTGCAGATCCTCCGGGAGACCACCGACGTTGTGGTGACTCTTGATGTTCGCGGTGCCGGCGCCACCACCGGATTCGACGACGTCCGGGTACAACGTGCCCTGCACGAGGAAGTCGATGGTCTCGCCGTGGGCGGCGCTCTCACCGAGCACCTCGGAGACCGCACCCTCGAAGCTGCGAATGAACTCGCGGCCGATGATCTTGCGCTTGGTTTCCGGATCGGACACTCCGGCCAGTTCGCGCAGGAACGTCTCGGAGGCGTCGACCGTCACCAGCCGGGCTCCGGTCGCCGCGACGAAGTCCTTCTCGACCTGCTCGCGTTCACCGGCGCGCATCAGGCCGTGATCGACGAACACGCAGGTGAGACGGTCACCGATCGCGCGCTGCACGAGCGCGGCGGCGACAGCGGAATCGACACCGCCGGACAGACCGCAGATGGCCTTGCCGTCGCCGACCTGCTCGCGGACCTGCGCGATGAGCGACTCGGCGATGTTCGCGGCCGTCCACGCGCCGGGGATGCCGGCGATCTCGTGCAGGAAGCGGCTGAGCACCTGCTGCCCGTGCGGCGAGTGCAGAACCTCAGGGTGGTACTGGACGCCGGCGAGCCGGCGAGCCCGGTCCTCGAAGGCCGCGACCGGTGCGCCCGCGCTGGACGCGGTGACCTCGAAGCCCTCGGGTGCGGCGGTCACGCCGTCGCCGTGGCTCATCCACACGGGCTGCGTCGCGGGCAGACCCTCGTGCAGGACGCCACCGCTCACCGACATCTCGGTGCGGCCGTACTCACGGCTGCCGGTGTGTGCGACCGTGCCGCCGAGGGCCTGGGCCATCGCCTGGAAGCCGTAGCAGATACCGAAGACCGGCACGCCCAGGTCGAACAGCTTCGGGTCGAGCTGGGGAGCGCCCTCCTCGTACACGCTGGACGGGCCGCCGGACAGCACGACCGCGAGCGGCTCCTTGGCCGCGATCTCCTCGACGGTCGCCGTGTGCGGCACGACCTCCGAGTAGACCTTCGCTTCCCGGACGCGGCGAGCGATCAGCTGCGCGTACTGGGCTCCGAAGTCGATGACGAGGACCGGCTTGGACTGCTGGGTTTGCGACACCCGAACAGTCTAAGCGGCGGTCCACGTCACACGAACGCCGGTCAGGCCACCCCGGCATCCGAACCGCGGCGGATCTCGACGATCGGCAGCGACAGCGCGCCGGGAGCACCCGCCGGCACCACCGGGTTCTTCGGGGCGATCGGGTTCAGTCGACGGTAGGGCTCGCCCTGCGCGGGACGCACGTCGTCCTCGCCCTTGTTCGGCCACAGCGCCGCGGACCGCTCGGCCTGCGCGGCGATCGTCAGCGACGGGTTCACGCCCAGGTTCGCGGAGACGGCCGCCCCGTCGACGACGCTGAGCGTCGGGTAACCGTAGACACGGTGGTAGGGGTCGATGACGCCGTGGTCGGGGTCGCTGCCGATGACCGCGCCGCCGAGGAAGTGCGCGGTGAGCGGGATGTTGAAGATCTCGCCCCAGGTGCCCCCGGCGATGCCGTCGATCTTCTCGGCGATGCGTCGGGTGGCCTCGTTGCCCGCGGGAATCCAGGTGGGATTCGGCTCGCCGTGGCCCTGCTTGCTGGTGACCTTGCGGCGGCCGAACAGGCCCTTCTTGGTGTAGGTGGTGATGGAGTTGTCGAGGTTCTGCATGACCAGCGCGATGATGGTCCGCTCGCTCCAGTCCTTGACCGACAGCATCCGCGCCATCTGCACCGGGTTCTTCGCGACCTGCACGAGGAACTTCACCCACCGTGGGGTGCGGCCGTCACCGTCGGTCATGAGGGTCTGCAGCAGACCCATCGCGTTCGAGCCCTTGCCGTAGCGGACCGGTTCGATGTGGGTGTCGGCGGTCGGGTGGAAGGACGAGGTGATCGCGACACCGCGGGTCAGGTCCATGTTCGGGTCGACCTTCAACTTCCCGGCGCCGACGATCGATTCGGAGTTGGTGCGGGTCAGCTCGCCGAGCCGGTTCGACAGCTTCGGCAGCGCGCCGGTGTCCTTGAGATGGTGCAGCAGATGTTGCGTGCCCCAGGTGCCGGCGGCGAGCACGACGTGCTCGGCGGTGTAGGTGCGCCGGCTCTTGCGTCGCCACGCTCCGGTGCGTTCGGTGACGACCTCCCAGCTGCCGTCCGCGGTTTCCCGCAGATCGGTGACCGTGGTCATCGGGACGATCTCGGCACCGGCCTTCTCGGCGAGGCCCAGATAGTTCTTCACGAGGGTGTTCTTCGCGCCGTGCCGGCAGCCGGTCATGCACTCGCCGCATTCGATGCAGCCGGTGCGGTCGGGTCCGACGCCACCGAAGTAGGGGTCGGCGACGGTGCGGCCGGGTTCGCCGAAGTAGACGCCGACCGGCGTCTGGATGAACGTGTCACCGACACCCATGTCCTCGGCGACGGACTTGATCACCTCGTCGGCGGGTGTCATGTGCGGGTTCGTGACGACGCCGAGGATCCGGCGGGCCTGGTCGTAGTAGGGCGAGAGTTCGTCGTGCCAGTCGGTGATGTGCGCCCACTGCTTGTCCTCGAAGAACGAGGCGGGCGGCTTGTAGAGGGTGTTCGCGTAGTTGAGCGATCCGCCGCCCACGCCGGCGCCGGCGAGGATGAGGCAGTCGCGCAGCAGGTGCACGCGCTGGATGCCGAAGCACCCGAACCTCGGGGCCCACAGGAAGCGCTTGAGGTCCCAGCTCGTCTTGGCGAAGTCCGCGTCCGCGTACCGCCGGCCCGCTTCGAGAACACCGACCCGGTATCCCTTCTCCACGAGCCGCAGCGCCGTGACGCTGCCACCGAAGCCCGATCCGACGATGAGGACGTCGTAGTCCGTCGCGCGCTGCCTACCCATCGGAGTACCTCCACCCGTGAAACTGGTTGTTACTCGCCAGTATGCACCCCGGGTCTGTGACAGCTGCCACAAGGATTGCCCAACTGTTACCGCGCGTAGCGGAAACCGCAGGTCGCGGCCGCGCTGCCTCTGTGAACCACAGCTGTCGAGATGCAGCGAAGATTGACAGACCCGACCGCATAGATTGACAACGACCCCCAGAACGAAAACGCGGCCACCTGCGCTTATCTGCCGGGAAACGGTTAGTGTCGCCTAATTTCTGTCAAAGTAGCCTGTCAATCTAGCCTTGCAGTCCTACATTCGATAGATCCGCAACTCCCTCTGGTGAGCCGAGAGGATCGGCGATGGTGTCGGGTGCTTATGTTGATGACTGGTTGCCGCGATCACCGCATGGCTGTCGGACCCCCGTCATGACCACGCAGTGGTGGTTCCGCCTCGATCCTGAAGACGCACCGATGCTGTGGGAGTGGGGCGCTGCGGGAGCCCCGGATCCGAGGTCATTGGTGTCGGTGCGGCGGCCACGGTCTTCGGCGCGGCAGCGGCACATCCCGGTGTCGGCGTTCTCCTACACCGTCGGCGGACACCTGGAGCTCGAGTCCGGTGTCGAGCACGATCTGGTGCGGGTTCTGGATCGACGTCGGGACATCGTCTGGATGGTGGCCCAGCCATGCCAATGGGTGTTCGGGGACATCGGCAAGCGGCACGTGCCCGATCTACTCAGCGTCAGTAGCTCGGGTGGCGTCACTGTGTGGGATGTCCGGCCGGAGTCGAGGCAGAACGAAGCGTTCGAGACGCAGTCCGTCGCGGCCGCCGCGGCCTGTGTGCACGTCGGATGGTCCTACGAGATCTTCGCCGGGGTCTCGAAGGTAGAGCGGTTGAACCTGCTGTGGTTGCATGGCTATCGCCGCCGCCCACCGTGGATCGATACATCGCGTCCGTTGATCGATGCGGCGGTGTCGGGCGAGGGAGCGACGATCGGCGAGGTGTGTGCGCTCGACGACGGTTCCGGTGAGCTCACCTCGACGATGTGGCATCTGATCTGGTCGGGGGATCTGCTGGTTCCCCTCGACGAGAAGATGTCGGCGGATACACCGGTCAGGCGCGTCGGTGATGTCGGGCGGTAGCCGCACCTCACTGACGATGGGTGCGCGGGTGCTCACAGCGTCCGGAACAGCGCTCGTGGAAGCACTGTCCCCGGCCGGGGTGGAGCTGCGCACCTCCTTCGGTGAGCTGATGCAGGTGCAGTGGTCGGAGTTGACCGAGGTACGGTCCATCTCCAATGGCAGGGTCACCCGTGTGCAGGAGTCGCTGCGTCCGTTGTGGGATGGCTTGCCCGATGACGCGAAGCGGACTGCGCTCGATCGGCTCGAGGTGGTGCAGGAGATCGTCACCGGCTACCGGGACGGGCATCGGGAACTGGCGCGGCACGGTGAGCCGCGCAGTCCGTTCGGGGATGGGTTCGGATTGTCGGAGAGTGCCCGGTGTTCGATCATGGCGGAGACATTGTCGAACGAGGCCGCAGGTGATCGGGGCCGACAGCGACGCCTGGCTGACGGCGAGCTGATGCGAGCTGCGCCGTCCGTCACGACCGTCCGCAACTGGGTGCGAGCCTGGCGAAATCAGGGCCTGCTCGGCTTGGTTGACGGCCGGGCTCTGCGACACATCGCCAAGTGGGATCGGATCGACGAACGGTATCGGGCGACGGCGGAACTGGTCGTGGCAGCGCTCGACGGTGATCGGTCCACGGTCAGTATCGGCGAGATCGACCGGAGGATCCGGGTAGAACTCCACCGCGCTGGTCATCGCGATGTGGTGACGCCGCAGCGGGTGACCGCGCAATACCTGGCGCATCTCAAACACGGCATCGGCGCCACGACACGAAGCCAGCGCAGCCGGGCGGGGCGCACGGTGTCGGGCACCGCATCGTTCCCGGCGATCCGGCCCGGGCAGATCGTCGCGATCGACGCGACCCGGGCCGACAACCTCGTCTACGACCCGCTGTTCGGTCGCCCGTTCAGTGTCGAGATCCTCACCGCGATCGACGTGGCCACCCGGGTGATTCTGGCACTGCGGGTGGTTCCGCGCAGCGCTGACGGGATCGACGCCGGCCTGCTGCTCTACGACGTGTGCCGCCCGTTCTCCATGCTGGTGCAGGGCACGACGATCAGCGACTGGCGGTGGGCCGGGCTCCCGGACACCCTCGATGTGTCCGATATTGCCGTCACCATCGGGCGCCGCCGCGTCGCCCCGGACCTGTCCACCCTGCAGGGTGAGCACCGGATCCCGTCGGTGCTGCCGGATGCGATCCGCGCCGACCACGGGTCGATTTTTCTGTCCGATCATTTTCGGGCTCTGCTGCACGAGTTCGGGATTGATCTGCTGCTCAGCCGCGGCTCCAAACCGACGGACAATCCGCATGTGGAGCGCTGGCACGAGACCCTGCAACGCGCGGTGCAGCAGCTACCCGGCTACAAGGGCCGCAACACCTCCGAGCGTGGACGCCTCGTGGCCGCCGAAGCACTGATCACCGCGGCGGAACTCGAACAGTATCTGCGTCGGTTCGTGGCGCTGGACTACCACCGGTCCTGGCACACGGGGCTGGTGCTCGGCGCCGACCCGACCGCACGTACCAGCCCGCTCGAACTGTGGGACGTGATGCTCGATGTCACCGGCCGTATCGACGTGCCGCAACGCCCGGATCTGATCTACCAGTTCCTGCCGATCCGATGGCTGCGGGTCGGCGTGGCCGGAGCCGAGTACCGCAACATGGTCTTCGACAGCCGGGTCCTCGCAGACTTCCGCAACGTCGCCATCGGCCGGTTCCGGGCGCAGGACGCGGCGGTGCCGTTCCACTTCGATCCGCACGATCTGTCCCGCATCTGGTTCCGGCACCCCGAGACCGGGGAAATCCATCCAATCCCGTGGCGTGGGGCACTGCTGACGGATGCGCCGATGACCGAGACGATCCTCGACGGGCTGCGTCAGCGGATCCGCGATCGCGGCGGCAACCACATCCTGTTCCGGGGTTCGGCGCAACGGCAGATCCTCGACGAACTCACCGAACTGACCACCGGATCCGCACCGCCGGTCGACTGGACCAGCAAACTCTCCGCGGCAGCCCGCCGGGTCCAGCAGTCCCGCACAGACCACGCCGACGCCGTCGGCGCCGCCGCCCGTACCCCGATCGCCGAAGCGGACACCGCGGACGCTTTGTCGGACGTGCCTGACCTGTGGCCGGCCGACGACCTGCTCGACCGGCCCTGGCCGCACCTCGAGGACGAGCCGTAGCTGTGGACGCCCGCGCCTGGCATCGCTCCTGCACCACACCCACGCCGCCGGAACCCCAGCATTTCACGGCCGCCAGCTGGGAACGGCTGTCGAGTTCCCGCCGGGCAGCGCACATCGCCGAGCTCGGGCGCTGGCTCCACACGATTCACCTCGACACCGAGCAGGCAGCGACCGCGACCCGCCGGATGACCGAGATCGTCGACGAGAACACCCAGACCCCGCCCGGTGCGAAGCTCATCGCCGCAGTCACCGGGGTCAACACCGTCGGCAAAAGCACCGTCGTACGCCGATGGGCCGCCGATCGCTACCGCGATTCGATCACCGGCGCCGACACCACCGAGTTCGGCGTTCCGGTCTGGCAACCCCAGCCGTATCTGGAGGCGGACCTGTGTCCGGTGGTGTGGGTGAACCTGCAATCGGCGGTGATGGTCAAGGGACTGAACTCGCAGATCCTGGACTTCTTCGGGCTGCCTGCCCGCGGTGTCGCCCACCGCCTGTCCACGGTGGCGGTGCAGGCGTTGGCCCGGCACGGCACCCAGATCTTGGTGATCGACGATACGCAACTGCTGCGCACGAACTGGAAGGGCAGCCAAGACGTCCTCGACCACATCAAATATCTCAACACCGAACTCGGCGAGTTCGACGCCACCTTGGTCCTGGTCGGCACCGGCCTGGCTGACAGCGCGATCACCGCCGACCCGCAGATCACCGGACGTCTGGAGCTGACCGAACTGGTCCCACTCGACATCACCACCGAGAGCGCACAACACGCCTGGCAGCGAGTTCTGCACCGCCTGGAAACGCTCGTACTGCCGCATCTTCCGCGGGCACAGGCCGGGGTGCTCACCACCGAGTTCGCCGGTCCGATCTGGAAACGCTGTCAGGGATATCTCGGCGATACCTCTCGGTTGATCCGCACCGCCACCCTCGACGCCGTCAAAGACGGCACCCTCGCCATTACCGCCCGTCATCTGTCTGCTGTCCGTCTCAGCGACCGGGCCCACCACGGCGAGCAGCAGATCGCCCGGCGCCGCCGCACCGCCGACCGGCCATGACCCCGCCGCTACCTCAACCGCTCTCACCGGCGCCGAGGATCGTCGAACGGCTACCGGCGCGGCCGATCCCCGCTGTTGGGGAATCGTTCGATTCCTTCGTCGCCCGCACCGCCGCCGCCAACGCCACCGCCGTTGCAGTGATCCTCGGTCGCCCCCGGATCGCCCGCGGTGCCCGGGACTATCCGGCGATCCTCGGCCGGGTTGCTGCACTGACCGGCCAACCTCGATCTCGAATCGTCGAGATGACCCTCGACAGCGTCCATCCCACCGTGCTCGCCTCGACGGGATGGTCCGCAGCCGGATGGGGACAGCACTGCCCCTGCGCGCCACCGAACATTGGCCGCCGGGACTGGGCGCTCGCCCTCGCCCCGATCTGCCGCTACTGCCGGCGCCTGGTGCAGCTGCCCGGTACGAATACCACCAGCCATATCCCGATCCCGGGCGAGATCACCCGAATCTGTTTCGACGTCCTCGCCGCCGCTTATCGCTCCGCGACCGATACCCATATCGCCATGCGGTTGCAGACGCTGCGCACGGATCTGCCGTGGATCATCCGGCGGATCAGCAAATCCTGGGCCCAACCCGAGGAGACCGCCGATCTGCTGTTCCAACAGGCAGTGGACGACCTCGTCCACACCGGCGAACCACACCACGACGGGGCCACGGCGCCAGTTCCCCACTCGGCTGCGGTCCGCGCGATCGCGATCGCCGTCGGCTGGGACAGCCAACCAGCCGGGTCGGTGTCCCCGATCCCGCCATCGCGCCCCGCCTTGCGCCCCCGGCACGAACCATCGATCCGGGACGGGGACGTCTTCGCCAGGAGGGTGATCCGGCCAGGATGGCCGGCGCCGCGGATCATGCCGCGCCCGGGATGGGCGCGACGATTCCCGAACCGGATCGACCTGCTGCGCCTGGTGATCGGCTCCACCGCATTGACCATCGACCACATCCCGGGCAGCTACCGGCAGGACGGCGAACCGTTCTGGGCCGACCGCTGCCAGTGGCTCTGGCGCGCCCGGGTCGCAGCTCTGCTGGGGCACTGCGCAGCACTGCGTGGCCACTGGGACCTCACCGATGAACCGATCCACAGATACTCTCGCGACCATTATTTCTATGTCGCCAAAGGACATTGGCCATCCGTGCCACCGATCCTGGTGTATGAAACCGATATCGCGCACGCGATGAACCTCGCCCGAATTCTCGTTGGGGACGGTCTGATCGATTATCGGTGTCGGCGTGATCTTCTGCGCCCGCTCGTGCAGCTCCCGGTCGATCTTGCTGCGCAGCTTCCCCGCCCTGTGCGCGCGCTGAAGGACTATCGGCGCATCGGCGCAGCATGGATCTGGTCCGAGGCCACCGCCGATCGCCCGCCTCCAGGACGGCCGATGGGGGCACTGTCCGCCTTCGACGCCCTCCTCGGATTGTCGGGGCGAAATCTGCTGCGCGGTTACGCCTGCGAACTTCTCGCAGGTCACAGGACTTCGTGAGGCGTCGGTTACGGCCCCGCAATACTGTCCTCGTCCGGCGTATAGCTGCCGTGTCCAACCTCAACCGAAACTCCAAAACCGCGAGCAGTCATACAGACTGCCTGTATGGATGTTACTGAAGTGTTATGTGTTGCATTTGTGATTGTTGGGAAACCGTTTAGGTTGCTAAGAAGCGATGGCGCCACCGCTTCTTCAATCGAATCGACAGACAGTAGGAATAGATGGATTCGCACACCAACGGTGGCTCCGTCATGTCCCGGCACAGATGGTGGCGCCGGTGCCTGGTCACGAGCACGGTTGCAGTCATGGTTGCCGTCGGAGGGTCGGCAGCGATGGCACAACCGACCGAGACGACACCGGCCGCCCCCACCACACCGACAACGACGCAGCCGGCCGCCCCGGATAGCGTGCCGCTGCAGGCACCGACCGAGACCACCACGATGGATCCGTGCGCGGTGCCAACCACCACCGCCCCCACCACAACTCCAACGGTGCCGTCGACCACCACCACGACCGAACCGGTGCCGCCGACATGCGAACCGACCGTTCCGGCGACGACCACCACACCGGCATCCGAGCCGGCGACGCCACCCCTCGCAACCGAGGCCTCCTCGACGGGCAACGAGTCGAGCACACCCGCGACCACGAGCGCGGAAGCATCTACCGCGGCCCCGGGGAAGAAGGAGCCGTGGGTGAAGTGGACGCCCACCGAAAACCCCAACTCCACGATCGTGCCCGGCAAGATGCGCTCGGACCGCCAGGAATTGCCCGAGGGCTTCACCAAGGAAGACGCCGACAAGGCCGAGATCCTCGAGGCGAAGATCCTCGCAGCCTCACGCTCCCGCACGGCCCGTAGTGCCTCCGCCACCAACGTGCTCGCCGCTGCGGCTCCCACCGACTGCATAACCTACTTTCCGGCCTGGCAGTATCAGGTCTGCGGAGAGATCCGAGTCAAATACGACTCTCTCGGCAACGTGAACAGCTTCTTGCTCTGGCCCACCAGCGGCAACATCACGAACCCCGACGGAGTCGGACAACGCGTCACATTCGTCAACGGACCGATCTACTGGCACCCCAACCGGCGCGCACCCGGTCGTCAACCACTTCATGATGAAGTGGGGCGAGCTGTCCTGGGAGGCAGGTTATCTGGGTTATCCCACCACCGATGAGATTGTCCTGCAGTCGAGTACCGACAACATCGGTCGGCGGCAGGAGTTCCAGGGCGGCCACGTGTACTGGCACCCCACTCGCAGCAACCTCAATGCTGTCCGTGGCGCCGTCCTGAGCAAATACCTCGCCACGGGCGCCCAGAACGGGCCCCTCGGCTATCCGAAGTCCGACGAAATCGGCCTTCCAGACGGTGTGGGACGGATGTCCTCATTCGAGTTCGGGAACATTTATTTCACCTCTCAGACCGGGGCGTGGCCGGTTCTGGGCACATCCGACCCGATCCTCGGGAAGATCATGGGCAAGTGGGCAGCTACGAACTACGAGCAAGGACCATTCGGATACCCGATCGGCGACGAACAACCCCAGGTAGGGACGTCCGGAGTTAAGCAGGATTTTCAAGGTGGCACGATCGGATGGCCGACAGAGTTGACAGACGCGTCGGACGATATCGGAACCGACTGGGATTACTACGAATACGATGAGACTTCCTGTGATTCATGCGGCGATGACGACAGGATCACCGTCACGGGCCCGGCCCATCTGAATGTTCCCCAGCCGCCTCCGACCAGTTCTGATCCCAATGGTCTCTCTGGCCTTGCCGAGAACAACCTCTCGCTGATCGGAGACCCTGGGGAGAACCAGATGCCTTCCTGCGATGCAGTGACCTCGGACCCGAATGCCGAGTCCGGCGAGCTCATCTTCTGTACACCGACTCCGGAAATGCTCGAACGCGAAGGTCTCGCTGACGGCCAAGCCCGTCTCAACGATGCAAACGACTGGAACAGCTACCTTCAGCCGTTCTGCAAGTCGCTTCCGCAGCGTGTCTGGGCCGGTAACCGTGCCTACCAATGCATGTGGCGGGAAGACTGGACATTCATCTACCAACGCAACACACAGAACCCGATTCCCGGCGAGACGCCGGTCGGCAGACTCCACTACGTGCAGGAACACGAGCTGCGTGCGCCATGGAAGTCTCCCAACTCAGCATGGACGGGCAAATCCGCCATCCACTTCTTGCAGGGAGGAGTCAGCGGAGCAGCGACAGAAGCGCTCCTGAGCATCCGGATGACCTGTTCCTCCTCGGGAACAGGGTGCCCAGTCAGCGGCCCGGGTATCGGAAACATGCCCATCGCCACCAACCCGGATGCCGAAACCACCTTCACGGTGACCAACGCGGGCTTGACCTCAGGCATGCAGGTGACGAACAACCTGAAGAACACCTTCTACTTCAGCCATCCCCAAACCGATCCAGTCAGCTGGGATGTTCCCGAGGCCAGGTATCCGGAAGTTCGTTGCGATCGCAATGACAGAGACCAGGGCTGTGTAGTTCCAGCTGCAGAACCGATCCTCGACATGACCACCCGGCCGAACGCATCGGAACACGCAGCTCACATTGGAAACGCCCAACGCAGCGGGCTGCCCGGAGGACCGGGCGGCGTGCCGTTGAGTCGAGCGACCGGCACTCAGGCCCA
>NZ_JBMBTE010000101.1:0-17641 GCF_048897285.1 Rhodococcus sp. O3 | reverse complement strand
GCTCGCCGGAAAGGCCCTGCCGTGATCGATGTCCTGGTGGCCCAGCGCGGCAAAGGCGCCCTGCGCGCGTTCAACGAAGCCGGGGTGCTCGCCGCCGCCGACGTCCACGTCGCACTGCGACTGGCGAATCTCGGCGCCGAACCCGACGAAGACGTGCACCTGGCCACCGCGCTGGCGGTGCGGGCCGTGCGGTCCGGGTCCGTGTGCCTGGACCTGACCCGGCTGCGGGACGTCGGCGCCGACGAGAACGCCAAGGTGGACCCGGCCACACTGCCCTGGCCGGACGACGACGCCGTGATCGCGGCGCTGCGGCGCAGCCCCCTGATCACCGGATCCCCGACCGGGCCCCTGCGGCCGCTGCGGCTCGTCGACACCGACGCCGGGCCGCTGCTGTACCTGGACCGCTACTTCCGGCAGGAGCAGACCGTGCGGCGGGTGCTGGATGCGCGATCCCGCGACTACCCGGACGTCGACGAGGACCTGCTGGTGCAGCGGCTCGACGAACTGTTCCGTGACCCGGCCGACCCGTCCCGGCCGTCGTCGGCGCCTGACCGGCAGCGGGTGGCCGCCGCGCTCGCCGCCACCCACTGGACCACCGTCATCGCCGGTGGACCCGGCACCGGCAAGACGCACACCGTCGCGCGGATCCTCGCACTGCTCACCTCGCTGCACGGGCCCGGCGTGCGGATCGGATTGGCGGCCCCGACCGGCAAGGCCGCGGCACGGCTGCAGGAATCGGTGCGCGACCAGGCCGGTCCGCTCGGGCTCGCACCCAACGTCACCGCGATGACGCTGCACCGCATGCTCGGCTGGCAGCGGGGACGCACCCGGTTCCGCTACCACGCCGGCAACCACCTGCCGTTCGACGCGATCGTCGTCGACGAAACCTCCATGGTTTCGCTGACGATGATGAGCTGCCTGCTCGAAGCGGTCCGCCCGGACACGAGGCTCGTGCTCGTCGGCGACCCCGACCAGCTCACGTCCGTCGATGCCGGTGCGGTCCTCGCGGATCTGGTGGCGCGGCCGGTCACCGGCACACCGAACCCGGTGTTCGTGAACATCGCCGCCCGCGACCTGACCGCCGCCGACGACCCGGCCGAAGCCGCCTTCGGAGCCGGCGAACGGGAACGCCTGCGCGGCAGCGTGGTTCGCCTCAGCCGCGGCAGGCGGTTCGGTGGGGACATCGCCCGGCTCGCGGTCGCGGTGCGCGACGGCGACGACGACGAGGCGATGCGCATCCTGCTCAGCGGCGTGCCCGAGGTGACCTTCCACGCCCCCGGCGACCTGACCGCCCTGCACGACGACGTGGTCCGGTCCGCCGAGGAGGTCACCGCGGCGGCGGTCGCGGGCGACGCCCACACCGCGCTGGCCCGATTCGAGACGCACCGGCTGCTGTGCGCGCACCGGGACGGCCCCTACGGCGTGCAGCACTGGGCGCGGCAGGCGATGGAATGGATCGGGGCGTCCTCCGGACGTCGCCTCGACCCCGCTCGCTGGTATCCGGGGCAGCCGCTCATGGTCACCGCGAACGACCACGACCTGCGCATCTACAACGGTGACACCGGGGTCGTGGTGCGCCGCGAGGACGACGCGCTGGTCGCGGCGTTCGCGCGCGGCAAGGATCCGTTCCTGCTGCACCCGAGTCACCTGTCGGCGGTGCAGACGGTGTACGCCATGACGATCCACCGCAGCCAGGGCAGCCAGTACGACACCGTGTCGGTGGTGCTGCCCGACGAGACGTCGTCGCTGCTGACGCGGGAGTTGCTGTACACCGCCATCACCCGCGCCCGGAAACGCGTGCGCATCATCGGCACCGAGGCCGCCGTGCGCGCCGGGGTGGGACGTCAAGTGCTGCGCGCGAGCGGGCTGCGCCGCACCCTCCTCACCGAGAGCTGACCGTCGCGACGGCGGGGCTCACGCCGACGGGTTGGGCCGCACGAATCGCTCGTCGATGTCGTCGATCGACCGTGCCCCCGTCAGCGCCAAGGTGAGGTCGAACTCGGCGATCACGTTGCGGATCACCTCCTCGACCCCGCGCTGTCCCGCGATCGCCAGCCCGTACATGTAGGGCCGGCCGAGCAGCACCGCGTCGGCGCCGAGCGCAAGCGCAACGAATACGTCCGCGCCGCTGCGGATTCCGCTGTCCAGCAGGAGAGTCGGTCCCCGCCCGACCGCGGCCCGGATGTCGAGGAGCGCATCGAGCGAGGCGAGCGAACCGTCGATCTGGCGGCCGCCGTGATTCGACACCACGATCGCGTCGACACCGAGATCGACGGCGCGCCGCGCATCGTCGGGATGCAGAATCCCCTTGAGCACGATCGGCAACCGGGTGCGGTCACGCAGCGTCGCCAGATGATCCCAGCTCAGGCCCGGATTGGAGTAGATGTCGAGGAACGTTTCCGCGGCGGCGCGCGGCACCGGGGAGCGCAGGTTGTCGAGGAAGCGGCCCGGATGGTTGCGGGTCATCGCCAGCAGCGTGCGGATCGCACCCAACGTGATGTCGGGCCGCTCCGCGACCGTCTCGCGGGCCGCGTCGATCCGCTGCCGCACGATGTCGCGGAAACGCGGATCGGACGTGTACTGGGCGATGCCCTCGCCGCGCGCGAACGGCAGCGAACCGAGATTCAGATCCTGCGGGCGCCACCCCAGCATCGTCGTGTCGAGGGTGACGACGACGGCCTCCGCGCCGATCGCCTCGGCCCGGTGCAGCAGGCTGTCGACGAGGTCCTCGTCCGAGCTCCAGTACAGCTGGAACCAGCGCGGTGCGCCGCCCATCGCGGCGGCGCAGTCCTCCATCGAACTGCAGCCCTGGTTGGAGAAGATGTACGGCACCCCGGTCGCCGCGGCGGCCCGCGCGATCGCCAGGTCGCTGTCGGGGCCATCAACGCGCCCGCGCCGACGGGCGCGAGCAGCAGCGGCGACGACAACACGGTGTTCACCACCGTGGTGCCGAGGTCCCGTTCGGTGACGCCGTGCGCCATGCGCGGCACGATCGCCCACCGGTCGAACGCGCGACGATTGTTGCGCATCGTGCGGCCCTCACCGGCACCTCCCGCGACGTACGCCCAGGCCCGCTTCGAACTGGCCCGGCGCGCGGCACGTTCGAGATCGGCGAAGTTCGTCGGGACCGCGGGCCGGCGGCCCAGCGCGCCGTCGCGGTAGACGACACCCTGACGTTCCCGGCCGGGACCTGCGGCGGGGGAGGCGGCGATTTCGGTCACGGGTTCTCCTCTCGGCGCGCACGCACATCGACGACGGTAACCGCGACCCGCGGCCGGGAACCGATATTCGGCCGTTTACCGGGAAGGCAGCAGCGCGCGCACCGCGTCGATGGTGTCCGCGTCGGCGGCGTCCTTGTCGGGCCGGTACCGCAGCACCCGCGCGAACCGCAGGGCCACCCCGCCGGGATAGCGGGGGCTGATCTGCACCCCGTCGAGCTCGATCTCGACGACCAGCTCGGGACGCAGGTAGACGGTGTGCGCGTCGCGGGCACGTTCGCGGCGTGGGAACTCCTCGGTCTGCCAGCGCAGCAGCTCGTCGGTCAGGCCCTTGAACGTCTTGCCGACCATGATCGGTTCACCGCCGTCGGGGTCGCGGGCGCCCAGGTGCAGGTTCGACAGGAACCCGGTGCGCCGCCCGTATCCCCATTCGGCGCCGAGTACCACCAGGTCCAGGGTGTGTTCGGGTTTGACCTTGAGCCAGGTGCGGCCACGCCGTCCGGCCGCGTACGGGTCGATGAGGGACTTGACCATCACGCCCTCGTGGCCGTCGGCGAGGGCAGCGTCGAAATGCGCCGCCGCCGCATCCGGATCGGGCTCGATCAGGGACGGGATCCGGTAGAGCGCTGCGACCGAGTCGAGGGCGGCGATCCGGTCCGTGAGCGAGGCGTCGAGCAGATCGGTGCCGTCCAGGTGCAGGCAGTCGAAGAAGTACGGGCGCAGCAGCAGGTCGTGGGCGCTCGCCGCCCCGAAGCGGCTCATCGTCTCCTGGAACGGGCGCGGCCGCCCGCTGTCGGTCAGTGCCAGGGTTTCGCCGTCGAGCACGACACTCGAACACGGCAGCGCCGCAACCAGTTCGACGAGCTCGGGCACGCTCGACGTGATGTCGCGCAGCGTGCGGGTGTACACGCGGACGTCGTTGCCGTGCCGGTGCACCTGGATGCGGGCGCCGTCGAGTTTGTACTCGACGCTCACCGCCGGACCGAGCTGGGTGAGCGCCTCGGCGAGTGACCCGGCGGGGGAGGCGAGCATCGGGCGGATCGGCCGCCCCACCTCGAGCCGGAACACGCCCAGCGCCTCCTCACCGCCGGCGAGGGCCGCCGCCGCGGTCGCGGGGAGGCGGCCCGACAACATGAACGCGCGACGCACCGTCTCGACCGGCACCGACGTGGCTGCGGCGACGGCGTCGGTCATCACCCCTTCGAGCGCGCCCTGCCGCAGATCACCGGTGAGCAGGCGGACCAGGAACTGCTGCTCGTCCGCGGTCGCGGCACCGAACAAGGAGGTCAGCAGCGTGCGGCGGCGTTCCGTGGAGCCTGCGCCGGTGGTCGCGGCCAGCGTGGTGAAGGTCGCGTCGACGTCACCGACCGACAGGGTCGGCTCGGGTGCCGGGTCGATCTGCAGGCCGCTCAGGGCGCGCCACCCGACGCCGATCCGGCCCTGCCGAACCTCGCCCGACAGCCACGCGACGACCGGTTCCACCTCGCCCGGGTCCAGGTCGGCCAGCAGCTCCTGCAACAGCGCGACCTTCTCCCGCCGTGAGCGGGTGGCACCCACGGCGTCCGACACGGCGACGATCCGGGACACACGCACAGTCCGACGGTAACCGCGTCCAGGCGCTGGGGACCGAGATTCGATCCGGGCGGACGACGGTGCCCTCACGGGGAGGCGCGGGTTTTCAAAGCGTCGCAGCGGTGGGATCCTCGGAATCGGTGAGGGCGGTGGACTGGTTCGATGCGGACGGTTACACGTGGGGCCGGTTGTTCTTCACGCGGGGACTCGCGGCCCTGTACTTCGTCGCGTTCCTGGTGGCGTTCAACCAGTTCCGGGCGCTGCTCGGGTCCGATGGGCTGCTCCCCATCCCGGACTTCGTGCGGGCGGTGCCCTTCAAACGTGCCCCGAGCCTGTTCCATTGGCACTATTCGGACCGGTTCTACGCCGCGGTCGCGGCGACCGGGGCGGTGCTCGCCGCCGCCACCGTCCTCGGGGTCACGGACCTGCTGCCGCTCCCGTTGACGATGCTCGTGTGGTTCGTCCTGTGGGCGCTGTACCTGTCCATCGTCAACGTGGGGCAGGTGTGGTACTCGTTCGGCTGGGAATCGTTGCTGCTCGAAGCGGGTGTGCTCGCGATCTTCCTGGGCAATGCGGAGATCGCGCCGCCGTTCGTCGTGCTGATCCTGTTGCGGTGGCTGCTGTTCCGCCTCGAGTTCGGAGCGGGTCTGATCAAGATGCGGGGCGACCGCTGCTGGCGGGACCTGACGTGCCTGTACTACCACCACGAGACCCAGCCGATGCCCGGCCCGTTCAGCTGGTATTTCCATCGTCTGCCGCGACCGCTGCACAAGGTGGAGGTCCTCGGCAACCACTTCACGCAACTCGTCGTGCCGTTCGGGTTGTTCCTGCCGCAACCGGTCGCCGGGATCGCCGCCGGGATCATGATCGTCACCCAGTTGTGGCTGGTGGCCAGCGGTAACTTCTCCTGGCTGAACTGGATGGCCATCATCCTCGGGCTGTCCGTGATACCGAACGAGGCCTACGACCTGGTGTTGCCTTTCGGCGCCCCCGGCGGCGACAAGGACACACCAGCGGCGTTCATGGCCGCCGTCCTCGCCCTGGCCGCCGTGGTGGTGGTGCTGAGCTACCAGCCGATCCGGAACATGGCGTCGGGCAAGCAGAAGATGAACGCCAGCTTCAACAAGTGGCATTTCGTCAACACCTACGGCGCGTTCGGCAGCGTCACGCGGGTGCGGCGCGAGGTCGTCGTCGAAGGGACCTCCGATCCGACGATCGGCCCCGACACGGAATGGAAAGAATACGAATTCAAGGGCAAGCCGGGCGACCTGCGGCGCCGGCCCCGCCAGTTCGCGCCCTACCACCTGCGACTGGACTGGCTCATGTGGTTCGCCGGGATCTCCCGGGACTACGCGGCCTCCTGGTTCCCGCAGCTCATGGCGAAACTGCTCCGCAACGACAAGGACATCCTGAAGTTGCTGCGGCACAATCCTTTCCGGGACGAACCGCCGCGCTTCGTGCGCGCCCGTCTGTACCGGTACCGGTTCACCACCCGCGCGCAGAGGCGTGCGACGGGTGAGTGGTGGGAGCGGAGCCTGATCGGCGAGTTCTTCTACCCGGCCGAGCTGGTCGACCGATGAGTTTTCCCGCGCCGCGGGGTCTGTGTAGGCGACGATGGAAACCCGAGACGAGGAGAAACCGATGCCCGCGATCACCCCGTGGCTGTGGTTCGACATGAACGCGCAGGAAGCAGCCGAGTACTACATCACGGTGTTCCCCAATTCGCGCATTCTGAAGGTCACCCCCTATCCCGAGGACTCACCTGTTCCGGCAGGCACCGCCCTGACCGTCGAGTTCGAACTCGACGGCACCCGATTCAGCGGGCTCAACGGTGGTCCCCAGTTCCGGTTCAACGAGGCCGTGTCGTTCGCGATCGACTGCGCCGACCAGGACGAGGTGGACCACTACTGGGACGCCCTCATCGCCGACGGCGGCGAGGAATCGCAGTGCGGATGGCTGAAGGACAGGTTCGGAGTGTCCTGGCAGGTGGTGCCGCGCAGGCTCGGGGAACTGATGTCCGACCCGGATCTGGGAGTCGTGCAGCGGGTCAGCGACGCGCTGATGAAGATGCACAAGATCGAGGTGCCGGTGCTCGAGGAGGCGGCGCGCGGCTGACCCGCCCCGGATGTCGTGCGGGCGGACAGAAACCGGGGGTGAGCGGATGGACTCCGACGAGGTGTGGGACGCGATCGACGACCAACGTCGACGCACGGCCGACCTGCTCGAACAGCTGTCCGACGACGAGTGGTCGCACCCGTCGCTGTGCGAAGGCTGGACCGTGCGCGACGTCGCCGCCCACCTGACGCTGCAGCAACTCACGCTCGGCCAGGCGATCCGGATGGCGCTGCGGCATCCCGGCGGTGTCAACACGATGATCCGCGCGTCCGCCCGCAGCCGCGCCGCGTCACCGCCCGAACGGCTGGTCGCGGACATCCGGGCCACGATCGGCTCGCGCCGACACAACATCGGCCTCACCGAGCTCGAGACACTGATCGACATCCTCGTCCACAGCCAGGACATCGCGGTGCCGCTGCGTCGCGACCTCCCGATGCCGACCGCGGCGGCGGCGACGGCGGCGGATCGGGTCTGGTCCACCCGCGGCACCGGCAAGAACCGGGTCTTCGCGTCCGTTCCTCTCGACGGATTCCGCTTCACCGCAACCGATGTCGACTGGTTGGTCGGGGAGGGACCGGATGTGCGCGGGCCGATCTCCGCGATTCTGCTGCTGCTCACCGGCCGGCGCGCGGCGCTGTCCCGTCTCAGCGGGGAGGGGGCCGAGGCCTTGCGTGGGCAGTCGACGCCTTCGTGACGGCCTTCCCGGGTGTGCGAAAGCCCATCGCGTCGCTCACTGCGAATCGGGCGGCCCGGCCGGTACGTTGCGCTTCATGACCACGCGCGCTCAACGGCTCGACGAACTGCCGTTCACCCGCAGACACACCAAGCTGGTGCTCGGCTCCGGCATCGGCTGGGCGCTCGACGCGATGGACGTCGGGCTCATCTCGTTCGTGATGGCCGCGCTCGCCGTGCAATGGAATCTCAGCAGCACCCAGCTCTCGTGGATCGGCTCGATCGGGTTCGTCGGCATGGCCGTCGGGGCGGCGCTCGGCGGGCTGCTCGCCGACCGCATCGGACGCCGGCAGGTGTTCGCGACCACGTTGCTCGTCTACGGCCTGGCGACCGGTGCTTCGGCGCTGGCAGGGTCCGTCGCGGTGCTGCTGGTGCTGCGGTTCGTCGTCGGACTGGGTCTGGGGGCGGAGCTTCCGGTCGCATCGACGCTGGTCAGCGAGTACGCGCCGCGCAAGGTGCGTGGTCGGGTGGTGGTGGCGCTCGAAGCGTTCTGGGCGGTCGGCTGGATCATGGCCGCGCTGATCGGCTACTTCGTCGTGCCGATCAACGACGACGGCTGGCGCTGGGCACTGCTCGCCGGTGTCGTCCCGACGCTGTACGCCGTCGTGGTCCGGTTGGGTCTTCCCGAATCGGTGCGGTTCCTCGAGCGAAAAGGCCGATACGCCGAAGCCGAATCCGCGGTGCGGGCATTCGAGCGGTCGGCGGGCGTCGCCGTCGCCACGCCCCCGGTCGACGAACCGGGTGCCGAGCCGACGCCCGTCGTCGCGGAATCCATCTGGTCCCCGCGGTTGCGGGCCCGCACCGCGGCACTGTGGATTGTGTGGTTCGGCATCAACCTGTCGTACTACGGCGCGTTCATCTGGCTACCCAGCCTGCTCGTCAATCAGGGCTTCGACCTGGTCAAGTCGTTCGAATACACCCTGATCATCACGCTCGCGCAGCTACCCGGCTACGCGGTCGCGGCCTGGCTGATCGAAGTCTGGGGTCGTCGCGCGACCCTCGCGACCTTCCTCGTCGGCTCGGCGGTCGCGGCGGGACTGTTCGGGCTCGCGGGCAGTCCGGCCACGATCATTGCGGCGGGAATGATGCTGTCGTTCTTCAACCTCGGTGCCTGGGGTGCGCTGTATGCGATCGGGCCGGAGCTGTACCCGACATCGGTGCGCGGGGCCGGCACCGGCGCCGCCGCGGCGTTCGGCCGGATCGCGTCGATCCTCGCGCCGCTGATGGTGCCGTGGCTGTTGCACGGCGGCAACGGGCTCGTGTTCGGGGTGTTCGCGGCGTCGTTCGCCGTCGCCGCGGCCGCGGCCTACACCTTGCCGGAGCGGGCGGGGACCGTCCTCGACGCCTGACCGTCGGCGGTGCGCTCCGGTGTGCGCTTCGCGCGTCCGAGCGAATGTATCGCTCGTCTCCTTCAATCGATCGGATGTACCGCTCGCTCGGAAAAGGAAGGGGCACGGCGCGACGTCAGTCGTCGACGAACACGATGTCGAGCGCGGCGATCTCCTCGGGATCGACCACCACGTCGATCGCTGCGACCCGGCCGTCGTCGATCGTGAAGACGAACACGGACCGCGGGATCCCGCCCGGTGCCCAGGCCGCGCCGGGCATGCCGTCGACGAGGACGGTCTGCGCCTTCTTGGCGCGTCCGGAGAACGCGGTGGCCACCGCGTCGGCCCCGACCAGTTCGCGTTCGAGCAGAGGCGCCCCGGCCGCGGCGGCGTGGTGCGCGGTGGCGACCGCGGCGTCGTCGGCGTGCAGGCGCACCTCGGGGTCGAGAAGCGTCAGCAGGTCGTCGAACCGGCCTTCCCGGGACGCGGCGAGGAACGCGTCGACGACCTGCCGCCGGCGCGACAGGTCCGACGGGGTGAGGGTCGCGCCCTGGACCCGGCGTCGCGCGCGGCTGGCGAGCTGCCGGGTCGCGGCCGGGGCGCGGTCGACGATCGGGGCGATCTCGTCGAACGGCACACCGAACATGTCGTGCAGCACGAACGCGAGCCGTTCCGCCGGGCTGAGGGTATCGAGGACGACGAGCATCGCGACTCCGACGGAATCGGCAAGGACCGCTTCGTGTTCCGGCCCCGTCGCGGGCTGGGGGAGTGTGGGCTCCCGGGGGTGATCGGGGTCGTCGAGTGAGACTTCGGATCGTGATCGGCGGGCCCGCAACTGATCCAGGCACACGCGGCTCACGACGGTGGTCAGCCAGCCGGCGAGGTTGGCGACGTCGCTGGTGTCGGAACGGCTCAGCCGCAACCACGTTTCCTGCAGCGCGTCGTCGGCGTCCGCCCCCGAACCCAGCATGCGGAAGGCCACGGACCACAGGTGTGTGCGGTGGGTCTCGAACTGCCGCGCCAGGAAATCCTCGTCGCTCATCTGTCACATCCTTCCGCCCTGCTCCGTCGATGTAGTGACGAACCGGAACAACCCGATGTGACAAGGAGCGAAACAATGCACGCTCGAATGAAGAACCCGGTGATGGTCCTGCCCGCGGCGATGCAGGCGATCCACGCGCTCGGACAGTCCACCGAGAGCGTCGACGTTCCCGTGCGGACACTGCATCTGATGCATCTGCGGGCCAGTCAGATCAACGGCTGCGGCGTGTGTGTCGATCTGCACCCGCGGCTCGCGATGAAGGACGGCGAGACGGCCGAGCGGCTGTTCGCGGTGGCCGCCTGGCGCGAATCCCCGTACTTCACGGACGAGGAACGTGCGGCGCTGGCGCTGACCGAAGCGGTCACCCGGCTCGCGGACCGGCCGGACCCGGTTCCCGACGAGGTGTGGGACGCGGCCTCCGATCTCTACACCGAGGAGCAGCTCGCGGCGCTGATCGTGCAGATCGCGACGATCAACGTCTGGAATCGGATCAATGCCTCGGTGAAGCAGGTGGCGGGAGCGGCAGTGCTGTGAGGGACGGTTGCCGACCGACGACTTAATCTGGAATAATTCCAGATTATGAACGTCCAGAGGAACTCGGTCACGATCCGCCCCCTGGTCCTCGGCGGGCTGCGACCCCTGTACCGGCAGATGCGTCACAACCGCGTGCGGACCGTCCGCTTCGAGCACGATGCAGACATCGCGCGCTTCGACGTCTGTCTCACCGACGGGCACGCGGGCGCGGCACTGGAGATCCGGTCACCGCGTCTTCCGGGACCGCTCACGCTCGCGCTCGGCACCAACTTCCGGGCCGAACCCGCGCTCGACCCCGACGTCTGCCGGGCCCTGTGCGCGGTGCTGAAGCCCGGAGAACCCGCCTCGGCGGCCACCGTCGTGCGCTTCCTGCAGGACGTGGTCGCGCAGGCACCCGCGGTGCTCTCCCGCACCGAGCCGTGCGCGGCCTGCGCCTGACGGCCCGAGACGAAAACAACGCATCCGCGAACCGAAACGGTCCGCGGATGCGTTGGGGCGCAAAGGGTCAGATGCCGGGGCGCTTACCGATCGTCAGGGTGACCTCGCCGGTGCCGGCGAAGAAGTCGTTGCCCTTGTCGTCGACGACGATGAACGCCGGGAAATCCTCGACCTCGATCTTCCAGACCGCTTCCATGCCGAGTTCCGGGTACTCGATGACCTCGACCTTCTTGATGCAGTCGAGGGCGAGACGGGCCGCGGGGCCGCCGATCGAACCGAGGTAGAAGCCGCCGTGCGCGTTGCACGCGTCGGTGACCTGCTTGGACCGATTGCCCTTCGCGAGCATCACCATCGACCCGCCGGCCGCCTGGAACTGCTCGACGTACGAGTCCATGCGACCCGCCGTGGTCGGGCCGAACGAGCCGGACGCCAGGCCGTCGGGGGTCTTGGCCGGACCCGCGTAGTAGACCGGGTGGTCGCGCAGGTACTGCGGCATCTCCTCGCCGGCGTCGAGCCGTTCCTTGATCTTGGCGTGCGCGATGTCGCGGGCGACGACCAGCGGTCCGGTCAGCGACAGCCGGGTCTTGACCGGGTGCTTGGACAGCTCGGCCAGGATCTCCGGCATCGGCCGGGTCAGATCGATCTTGACGGCGGCACCCTTGCCGGTGCCGGACACGCCGTCGGTCTCGGCGTCGAGGCGCTCGTCGGTGATCTCCGGCAGGAACTGGCCCGGATTGAATTCGAGCTGCTCGAGGAACACGCCCTCGGGGGTGATCTTCGCCTTCGCCTGGCGGTCCGCCGAGCAGGACACGGCGATCGCGACGGGCAGCGACGCGCCGTGGCGGGGGAGGCGGATCACGCGGACGTCGTGGCAGAAGTACTTGCCGCCGAACTGCGCGCCGATGCCGATCTTCTGGGTGAGTTCGAAGACCTTCTTCTCGAGCTCGTGGTCGCGGAACCCGCGGCCGGTGATCGCGCCCTCGGTGGGCAGCTCGTCCAGGTAGTGCGCCGACGCGTACTTCGCGGTCTTGAGCGCGAACTCGGCGGACGTGCCACCGACCACGATCGCGAGGTGGTAGGGAGGGCACGCGGCGGTGCCGAGCGAGCGGATCTTGGCCTCGAGGAACTGCATCATCGAGTCCGGGTTCAGGATGGCCTTCGTCTCCTGGTACAGGTACGACTTGTTGGCCGATCCGCCGCCCTTGGCCATGAACAGGAACTTGTAGGAGTTCTCGTGGCCCTTCGCGGTGTCCGCGTACAGCTCGATCTGAGCGGGCAGGTTGTTGCCCGTGTTCTTCTCGTCCCACATGGTGAGGGGAGCGTTCTGCGAGTAGCGCAGGTTCAGCTTGGTGTACGCGTCGTACACGCCGCGCGCGATCGACTCCTCGTCGTCCCCGGGGGTGAGCACGTGCTGGCCGCGCTTGCCCATGACGATGGCGGTGCCGGTGTCCTGGCACATCGGGAGCACGCCGGCCGCGGCGATGTTCGCGTTCTTCAGGAGATCCAGGGCCACGAACTTGTCGTTGTTCGACGCTTCCGGGTCCTCGAGGATGCTCGCGAGCTGCTTCAGGTGATCCGTGCGCAGGTAGTGGGAAATATCGTGCAGCGCGGTCTCGGTGAGCAGGCGGAGAGCCTCGGGTTCGACCTTCAGGAAGGTGCGGCCGTCGGGTCCTTCGACGGTGGACACCCCCTCGCTGGTCAGCAGCCGGTATTCGGTGGGGTCTTCCCCGATGGGCAGCAGGTCCTCGTAGAGGAAGTCGGCCATGATTTCTCCTGGAGAGGGGCTGGGTTCGGCTAACAAGGCTAGCGGCGGCGACGCAAGACCTTGACAACGGGTCGTGTGACCCAGCCGATTCCCGATCGCGAAGTGACGTGCGTCACCTGCGGTTTTCCGGTTCTCGGTGACGGGCGGTACCCCGTCGCAGTGATGTGCGTCATGCCGCGACGGAGCCGCAATCCGTACACTTGTGAGGATGCTTCTCGCGAATATGCCCGGCGGAGTCGCCGCGGGTCTCGTACGACTCCACCGTGCTCACGCGTGGCTCGACGTTCTCGTCGTCGTCGCCGTCCTCGTCGCCACCAACATGGTGGCCCACTTCACCACCGTGTGGGCGTCCATCGCGACGGTCCCCATCGCCGCGCTCGTGCTCGTCGCGATGATGCGGCACCGCGGGATGCGCTGGTCGGAACTGGGACTGTCGCCGCGGCACTGGAAGCGCGGGACGCTCTACTCGCTCGGAGCCGTCGCGCTCGTGGTCGGCGTCGTCGCCGTCGGTATCGCGCTGCCGTTCACCAGGCAGTTCTTCCTGTCCGAGCGGTACGCGACCATCTCCGGTGCCCTCGTCGCATCGATGATCGTGATTCCGCTGCAGACGGTGATCCCGGAGGAACTCGCCTTCCGCGGGGTCCTGCACGGCGCGCTCGAACGCGCGTGGGGCGCCCGCGGCGTCTTCGCCGCCGGCTCGCTGTTGTTCGGGTTGTGGCACATCGCGTCGTCGCTCGGCCTGACCTCCGGGAACGCGGGCCTGTCCGCGGTGCTCGGCGGCGGCGTGTGGGGGCAGGTCCTCGGCATCGCGGGTGCGGTCGTCGCGACCGCGGCCGCCGGATTCGTCTTCACCTGGCTGCGCCGCCGCAGTGGCAGCATCCTCGCCCCGATCGCGCTGCACTGGTCGCTCAACGGCGTCGGTGCGCTCGCGGCCGCGCTGGTGTGGCACGTGACCGTGGCCTGATCGGCACCGAAGTCTCCCTCATTCGCCGATAATTTCACTTCGGGACTGTGTCTGGATCAGGACTGTGTCCGGACGGGGTCACCGGCTCCGACGTATCCGATGCAGCACCCATGCGGGGTGCCACGGAGGAGGAACGGCCATGAAATTCATGATCCAGAGTTACGGGACCCAGCAGGACTACGACGGCATGGCGGGCAAGAGCACGGAGACGCCCCCGTGGTCGCAGGAGGACTTCGCCGCCATGGCCGAGTTCATGACCAAATTCAACGCCGAACTCGAGGCATCCGGCGAACTCGTCGAGACCCGGGGACTGGCCGCGCCTGTCCACACCCGGCGCGTCGGTCCAGGCACGCTCGTGACCGACGGCCCGTACGCCGAGACCGAGGAAGTGCTCGCCGGTTACTGGATCGTCGAGTGCGACAGCTTCGACCGCGCCACCGAGATCGCGCTCCGGCTCGCCGAGTGCCCGGCGCCGCCGCACGTCCTTGCCACCGCCTACGCCGACGTCCGTCCCATCGACGAAGGCGTGCCCCCGGAAGCCGAACCGTAGACATGCACGACACCGCGATCGAGGACGTGCTGCGCAGCGAAGCGCCGCGCGTCCTCGGTGCGGTCGTCCGGCGCTACGGACACTTCGATCTGGCCGAGGACGCCGTGCAGGAAGCACTGCTGGCCGCCGCGACCCGATGGCCGAACTCGGGGCTTCCGAACGATCCGGGGGCCTGGCTCGTCACCGTCGCATCACGACGGTTGACCGACCTGCTGCGCAGCGAGCAGGCGCGGCGGCGCCGCGAGGATGTCGTCGCGCAAGGGACACCGTCCGATCGATGGCGGGCACCCGCGGCGGATTCGGACATTCCCTCCGACGACACGCTCGTGCTGCTGTTCCTGTGCTGCCACCCGTCGCTGACACCCGCATCCCAGGTTGCGCTCGCGCTGCGGGCCGTCGGCGGCCTGACCACCGAGGAGATCGCGCGGGCGTTCCTGACCTCCGAGGACACGATGGCCCGCCGGATCAGCCGCGCGAAGAAACGCATCGAGGACAGCGGCGAGCCGTTCCGGATGCCCGCGGCCGACGGATACGCCGAGCGGCTCGCAGCGGTACTGCACGTGCTGTACCTGATCTTCACGGAGGGTTACGCCGCGACGTCGGGCACGGACCTCGTCCGCCACGATCTGTCGTCGGAGGCGGTCCGGCTCGCCCGCATCGTCCACAGGGTGCTTCCGTCCGATCCCGAGGTGGCGGGACTGCTCGCGTTGATGCTCCTGACGGACGCGCGACGCGGCGCGCGGGTGTCCGCCGACGGAGCGTTGATTCCGCTGGACGCGCAGGACCGTTCGCTGTGGGATCGCGACGCCGTCGCCGAGGGCACGGCATTGGTGTCCGAGGCACTCCGCCGCGGCGAAGCCGGTCCGTACCAGCTCCAGGCCGCGATCGCCGCGGTGCACGATCGTGTGTCCCGTGTGGAGGAGACGGATTGGCCGCAGATCGTGCGGCTCTACGAACTGTTGCTGCGGATGTCGGACAACCCGGTCGTCGCGCTCAATCACGCCGTCGCCGTCGCGATGGCACGCGGTCCCGAGGAGGGGCTCGACCTCCTCGCGCGGCTCGCTGACGACGACCGTGTCGCGGACGGCCGGCGGTTCCACGCGGTGCGGGCGCACCTGCTCGAGATGCTGGGCGACGAGGCGGCAGCCCGGGCGGAATACGGCGAGGCTGCGCGACGCGCCACGAGCCTTCCCCAACAGCGGTATCTGTACGCGCGAGCCGAACGTCTCGGCTGATGGCTCTCGCGGTGTGCCTGCTCTTCGACAGGGAAACCGAACGCGCGCTGCGTCACCTGTGGGACCGGCTCGAGGACCTCGACATTCCCACGCTGCTCACCCACACCCACCGCCGTCACGTCCCGCACGTGTCCTACGCGGTGCTGCGGACCTTCGTCGTCGACGAGGTCGCGGCCGCTGTCGAGACGCTGGCGGACGGAGGTCCGATGGTCCTGCACTTCGACGCGCTCGGCACCTTCCGGCGCGGGCGCATCTGGCTGGCGCCCGCACCCACCGCGGACCTGCTCTTGCGGCAGCGCCGCGTCGTCGACGCGGTCGTCGCCACCGGCGCGGACCTGCACAAGCACTACCGTCCCGACGTCTGGATGCCCCACTGCACGCTGAGTCCGCGCACACGTCTGACCGACCTGCCGCGACTTGCCGCCGCGATCTACGACGTGCTGCCCGTCGCCGCGGTCGTGGATGCGGCGGCACTCGTCGACAGCAGGACAGGGGAGCGCTATGCGCTCCGGATCATTCCGTGAATCCGGATGACGCTGTGACTCAGGATGATTCGGTGAGAGTTCAGTCCTCCGGGTTCTCCACCCAGTGCCCGTACGGAGGCGGGCCCTCGCTCTGGATCTGCACACCGAACACGTGCGAGTGCTTCCAGACATAGCCGTGCAGCACGTGCTCCTCGGACGTCGTCGTGTTGACGACGACGATGTCGCCGCTCGGTCGTTCCTCGAGGACGAAACCGTTGTTGCGTCCGTCCAGAACCCACCACTTTGCAGTGCTCATGATCGGTGTCCTCCGGATCCGGTTTCACGATGATGGGGCCATTTCGACGTTACCGCGCGGCGGTGCGACACGAGAGCGGTTCGGGGCCGACCGGTTCACCTGCCGAGCAGCACACGGGCGGTCGCGTCGTCGGCGGGATAGAACGCCTCGATCGCCAGTTCCGACACCGTCACGTCGAGCGGGGTTCCGAACAGTGTGGTGGTGCTCAGCAGCGACAACTCGACGTCGCCGACCCGCAACCGCAGCGGTACCACGAGCGCTGCGCTGTCACCGGCGTCCGCGTACCCGGCCTCCGCGGTCCCGTCGCCGGGGTAGCCCTCGAGTTCGGCGTGCAGGCGTATCAGCTCGGGGTCGCCGGTCGCCCCGATCTGATGCCGCAGTCGCGCCAGCAGATGCGCCCGCCATTGGCCCAGGTTCGAGATGAGCGGGGCGAGCCCCTCGGGATGCAGCGTCAACCGCAGCACGTTCACCGGCGGCTCGACGAGGGCCGGTGCGCAGGCTGCGAGAAGTCCGGTGACGGCGTCGTTCGCGTCGATCATCGTCCAGTGCCGGTCCACGACGAGCGCCGGAAACGGCATGTGCGACGTCAGGATCCGGCCGATCGCGTCCGACACGGCAGCCATCGACACATCGCCGAGCCGATGCTCCGGATACGCCGGGGCCAGACCCGCTGCGAGCAACAGCGCGTTGCGTTCCCGCAGCGGAAGATCCAGGTGTTCGCCGAGTGCGAGCAGCATCCTGCGCGACGGCTTCGACCGGCCGGTCTCGACGAAACTGAGGTGCCGCGCCGACACCCCCGCGAGGTTGGCGAGGGCGAGCTGGCTCAGCCCGCGACGTTCCCGCCAGTGCCGCAGCAGCGCGCCGGCCGATTCCTGCTGCACGGTTGTCATGTGTTCGACGGTAGGGGAGGCCGGGAAGCGCTGCCATTACCTCACAGGTAATCGATTCGTGTCGCCGCGACCGGGAGTCTCGTCTGTGTACCCACCGACCAACGAACCACGGGAGTAACCATGACCGCCTACGCTGTCGCCCACCTGCGCTCGGTCGATTTCGGGCCGGAGATCGTGCGCTACCTCCAGGAGATCGACGCGAGCCTCGACGAATTCGGGGGCCGGTTCCTCGTCCACGGCACCGATCCGGTGGTCGTGGAAGGATCGTGGCCCGGACATCTCATCGTCATCGAGTTCCCGGACGCCGAGCATGCCCGCGCCTGGTACGAATCGCCCGCGTACCAGGAGATCCTGCCGCTGCGTACCGAGCATTCCGACGGCTCCGCGATCCTCGTCGAGGGGGTCGGGCCCGGTTACCGCGCCACCGACTACCTGGCGAAGATCGGCTAATCGCTCGTGTGTCCTTGTGGCGCCCCTG
>NZ_JBMBTE010000100.1:0-18281 GCF_048897285.1 Rhodococcus sp. O3 | reverse complement strand
CCCTGACCGGGTACGGGGCGTTGCTCGCCACCACCGCGACCCTCGCGGCCGATCCGGTACTCGCCCCGGGTGCGGCGCAGGTGGCGGGGATGCCACGGCCGTCCGCGGACCGGCGCAGCTGGCTCGGCCTGGGTGGTCTGGTGTTCACGATGTCCGACGGCACGATCGTGGTGCGCCGCGTACTGCTGAAGAACCGGAAGGCCCGGGCCGCGGCCGAAGGGTTCATCCTCGCGACCTACGCGGCGGCGCAACTGCTGCTGGTGGAGGGCATGCTCGCCGGTCGCCGGGGGTGACCTGTGTCGAACATTCACGGAAGCGGTGATCAGGCGGAACCTGTCGAGACGATGCTCGCCAGGCAGGTGAGCGCCGACAGGTGCAACTGCGGCGTGTGATGGGTGCACCACGGGGTGGTGATGTTCACGGGAGCGACCGGAGGCGACAGGGCGACGGGGTGGGCGGCGGCCGTGCCGGCGGATCCCGCCGCAATCCCGGTCGCGATCGTCAGGACGCACAATGTTTTGCGCACGGAATCACCATTCCAAGCCGGTGCACGCCCGGGAAGACTTCGTCCGAACTACATGCCGCGGCCCGTACTGCCCGATCGGTGGCCCGAGCAACTCACGGGCACAACACGATCCGGTCGCGGTTCTTCGGATCGACCCGGATGGTGATCACCCGGCCCGGTTCGAAGGCGTCGGCGAATTCCGGGGTCACCTCGTAGACCACCCGGCCGCGATAGGACTCGGAACCGGGCACCGTCAGGTCGAGGTCGAGTTCGGTGATCTCACCGTTGTCGACGGTGTGTGCGATCGGTGTCGCCGAACGGATCGTCGCCCACCCTTCGAGCCCGCGCCGTAGCAGGCGGCGGTCGCGGCGGGACGGGCGTCCGGCGGCGATCATGGCCAGGCCCAGCGCGGAGCCGTAGGCGCAGACCAGGAAGATCACCTGGAATCCGAGCGTGCCCTCGGGGGAGCCGCCCACGAAGTACGTCAGCCACAGGGCGAGTACGAGAACGTACCCGCCGGTGACGACGGCGACTGCACGCGCGACACGCTGGTGGTTCATGACACCTCCGACACCAGGATAGTCCGCACGTGCGGTCCCGTCGGGGTCGCTAGGCTGGCGTTCATGCCTGCCACCAGCGTGTTCGTCACCGGCGCCGCCGCCGGTATCGGTCGTTCCACCGCCCTGCTCTTCGCGCGCCGCGGCTATCGGGTCGGCGCGTTCGACGTCGACGCCGAGGGCCTGGAGATCCTCGCGGCGGAACAACCCGGGATCGTCACCGGCGTCCTCGACGTCACCGACCCCGGGCAGTGGGCACGGGCGCTGAAGGCGTTCTGCCCGGACGGTCGCCTCGACATCCTCGTCAACAACGCGGGGGTGCTGTCGTCGGGGCCGTTCGCCGACACACCGATCGAACGGCACCGCCGGATCGTCGACGTCAACGTGACCGGCACCGTCAACGGTTGCCATGCGGCGTTCGAATATCTGCGTGTCACACCGGGCTCGCACGTGGTGAACCTGTGCTCGGCGTCGGCGCTCTACGGCCAGCCGGAACTCGCGACCTACAGCGCCACCAAGTTCGCGGTGCGCGGCCTGACCGAGGCGCTCGAGATCGAATGGGCCGAGCACGACATCCGGGTGCTGGCGATGTGGCCGCTGTTCGTCGACACCGCGATGACCACCGGCATGGACACCGGCGCGACCCGGTCCCTCGGGATCCACCTCACCGCCGACGACGTCGCGCGCGCCCTGTACGAGGCGACCCGGGCCGGGCAGCCGCGCTGGAAGGTGCACCGGCCGGTGGGATGGCAGGCGAAACTGTTCGCCGCGACCGCGCAGGTGTCGCCGGCGCCGGTCAACCGGCTGGTGAACCGGTGGCTCACGGGTCACAGGTGACCGGCCGATAGAGTGTCACCCGGGTCTTCGGAGGGAGTTGCGTGAACGTGCGTCGGGTGACGTCGATCGGTGTGGTGACGGTGGCGGGTCTGCTGCTCGCGGGATGCGGGGGCACGGACCAGGGGACGCAGACGGAATCCGTTGCGGCGGTACCGACTACCACCACGAGCACCCCGGCGCCGACCACGACGACGGTCGCGCCGACGACCACGACGACGGAACCGGTCACCACGACCGTCGCGACGACCGAGCCGGAAGCGCCGACCTCGCTCGTCGACGTGCCCTACGAGCGCAACGAGTCGTACTACTTCACCAGCCCGGACGGGCAGTTCCACTGCGGCATCGTCAAGCTGCCCACCCGCACCGAAGCCGGATGCGAAGGCGCCACCGATCCGGTTCCGCCGCGACCGGACGACTGTGTCGTCAACTGGGGCAACGGTATTCGGGTGGAAAACGAGGGCGAGGGTGCGTTCATGTGCTCCGGCGGCCCGGTCTATCTGTCCGACGGCGACACCGCCGTGCTGCCCGCCGGTTCGACGCTGTCGAAGCTCGGGTTCTCGTGCACCACGACGGAGACGGACGTCACCTGCGTCAACGATGGCACCGGACACGGCTTCACGGTCGCGGCCGGTTCGAACGAGACGTTCTGACCGTGACCGTCGACGACGAGGCTGCCGGACCGACCGAGTGGGGTGAGCACCCGCACGGCGTCGGTCCCTGGATCGACGAGTTCGGTACCGAGCCCCCGCAGGATCCGCGCTACGACCCGGAACTGCTCGCGCACGGCGACCGCCGCAACGTGGTCGACGCCTACCGCTACTGGACGCGGGAGGCGATCGTCGCGGACATCGACACGCGACGGCATCCGCTGCACGTGGCGATCGAGAACTTCGGGCACGACGCGAACATCGGCACGGTCGTGCGTACCGCCAATGCGTTCGCTGCCGCCACTGTGCACATCGTGGGTCGCCGACGCTGGAATCGCCGGGGCGCCATGGTAACCGACCGTTATCAGCATCTGATGCACCATCCGGATGTGGACGCGTTGATCGATTGGGCGGCGGACCGCAACATCGAGATCGTCGCGGTCGACAACACCCCGGGTTCGGTGCCGTTGGAGACGACGACGCTGCCGTACCACTGCTTGCTGCTGTTCGGGCAGGAGGGACCCGGCGTCACCGAGCGGGCGCGGGAGGTCGCGTCGACGACGGTGTCCATCGCCCAGTTCGGTTCGACCCGCAGCATCAACGCCGGGGTCGCCGCGGGAATCGCGATGCACGCCTGGATACGTCAACATGCGGACCTGACGCGCGCGTGGTGATGTACGTCCCGTGGTGGTAGCAGACCCATCGTGAAGTGAGGATGATCGACGTCATGTCGGAACTGTGGACCGAGCGGGCCGATGCCGCCGAGGCTGCCGTCGACTCCCGGCACATACGCCGGTTGTGGGCTCTGCCCGGTACCGCGATGGGGGTCGTCGGATGGCCCGCGGTTCGCCGCGAACGGCTGTTCCTCACGTGGCACTACTGGTGGCAGGCGCACCTGATCGATCTCGCCGTCGACGCCGCCGAACGCGATGCGACACCGCGACGCCGGCGCCGCGTCGTCCGGCTCACGCGCACCCACCGCATCCGCAACATCAGCGGGTGGACCAACAACTACTACGACGACATGGCCTGGCTCGGTCTCGCGCTCGAACGCGCGCAGCGGCACCTGTTGGTGGATCACCGCAAGGGCATCGCGGATCTCGAGGACGCGCTGTTCTCGGCGTGGCAGCCCGAGCGCGGCGGCGGATTGCCGTGGCGTCGACGCGACAACTTCTTCAACACCCCCGCCAACGGGCCCGCCGGGCTTCTGCTCTCCCGCACCGGCAAGGTGTGGCGCGCCCAGGAGATCGCGGACTGGATCGACGAGACCCTGAAGGATCCCGAGACCGGCCTGATCTTCGACGGCATCCGCAACGCGAAGATCGAACGCGCGATCTACAGCTACTGCCAGGGCGTGGTGCTCGGACTCGAAACCGACCTGGCCATCCGCATCGGCGACGAACGGCACCGCAAGCGGGTGCACGGCCTCGTCGACGCCGTCGACCTCGAACTCGCCGACGCCAGTGTCATCACCGGCGGGGGCGGGGGCGACGGCGGACTGTTCAACGGCATCCTCGCCCGGTACCTCGCGATGGTCGCGACGAGCCTGCCGGTCCACGACGTCGACGACGAACGGGCCCGCAACACCGCCGCCCGCCTGGTGCTGATGTCGGCGGACGCGGCCTGGGACAACCGCCTGCAGATCGAGGAACTCCCGCTGTTCGGCCGGGACTGGTCGGTGCAGGCCCGGCTGCCCGGCACCGGCGACGCCATCGCCCGGTTCTCCGGCGGCACCGTCCACGAATCCGAGGTCGCCGAGCGGGACCTGTCGGTGCAGCTCGGGGGATGGATGCTGATGGAAGCGGCACACGCGGTCGCGACCGAGCGGGCTTTACGATCGTCGCAACCTTAACCCTGTTCGAGGCGCGGGCCCCGGTCTACTTGTAGGAACATGACCGAACAACCACGTCAGCTCAGCCTCAACGCCTTCATCTATCCGACCGGCCACCACGAGGCATCGTGGCGGCATCCCGGCAGCACCCCGGAACGGCTCTACGACGTCACGTACTACCAGGACATCGGTCGGACCGCGGAGGCGGCGAAGCTCGACGCGGTGTTCCTCGCCGACGGTCCGGCGCTGCGCACCGACGTGCGCCACAACGCGACCTACGGCTTCGAGCCGATCACGCTGCTCACCGCGATCGCGTCGGTCACCAGCCACCTGGGTCTGATCGCGACCGCGTCGACCACCTACTACGAGCCCTACAACCTGGCTCGCCTGTTCTCCTCGCTCGACCACATCTCCGGAGGCCGCGCCGGCTGGAACATCGTCACCACCGGGACCGACAAGGCCGCCGCCAACTTCGGGCTCGACGCGCACCCCGACCACGCCACCCGGTACGAACGGGCCCGCGAGTTCGTCGATGCCGTCGTCAAGCTGTGGGACAGCTGGGAGGACGACGCGCTCGTCATCGACAAGGACCGCGGCATCTACGCGGACACCGGGAAGATCCACCCGATCAATTTCGAGGGCAAGCACCTGAAGGTCGCCGGGCCGTTCGGTGCGGCACGCTCGCCGCAGGGTCATCCGGTGCTCGTGCAGGCCGGCTCGTCCAACGACGGCCGTGACTTCGCGGGCCGGTACGCGGAGGCGATCTTCACCGCCCACCAGCGGTTGTCCGATGCGCAGGCGTTCTACGCCGACATCAAGAAGCGGGCGGCCGAATTCGGCCGCAACCCCGATCACGTGAAGATCCTGCCCGGCATCAGCCCGTTCATCGGCGACACCGAGGCCGAGGCCCACGCGCTCGAACGCGAATTCAACGAGCTGACGGTCGTCGAGTACGGGCTGACCCAGCTCGAGAACATCGCGCAGGTGTCGCTGCGTCACCTCCGGCTCGACGAGACGGTCCCGCTCGACGTGTTCGGCGACGCGGGCACCGTCACCGACAACACGGCGAGCCGCAAGCAGGTCGTCGCGAACATCGTCGAACGGGACCGGCCGACGCTGCGCGGCCTGCTGCATCGGCTCGCGGGCGCGCGTGGACACCGCGTGTTCGCCGGCACCGCCGAGCAGGTCGCCGACACCATCGAGGAATGGTTCACGCAGGGCGGCGCGGACGGCTTCAACGTGATGCCGCCGCAGTACCCGCAGGGACTCGAGGCGTTCACGTCGCAGGTCGTGCCGATCTTGCAGGAACGCGGCCTGTTCCGCACCGATTACGCCGGTCGCACGCTGCGCGACCACTTCGGGTTGCCGCGCCCGGCCAGCCAGTTCGCGGCCGTCGCGGTCTAGAGGCGTCACGGTCCGGAGGCGTGGCGGTCCGGGGGTGAAGCACGGAAACGCACGAGGCCTCTTCCGCAGCGGAAGAGGCCTCGTCGTCGTTCGGTCAGTTGTTCGGCTGACCCGGAGTCGGGATCGGCGTGGTGTCCACGGCCGAGTCGTCGGTGCGCCGCGGCTGGTCGGCGAATGCCGAGGTGTCGATGACCAGGGTCTTCTCGTTGTCGGAGACCCGGTCCGCGGCCTTGGCGGAGGCGGCGGTGGACGTGCCCTCGTCGGCGCTGCCGGACTCGGCGCTGTCGCCCTTCCCGAGGAAGCGCTTGCCGACCTCGATCATGATCGGGACGACGGAGACGAACACGATGAGAAGGAAGATCAGATCGACGTTGTCGCGGATGAAGCCGATCTGCCCGAGCAGGTAACCGAGCAGCGTGATGCCCGCGCCCCACAGCACACCACCGATGATGTTGTAGGTGATGAACACGCGATAGGGCATCTTCGCGGCACCGGCCACGAGCGGCGCGAACGTGCGGACGATCGGAACGAACCGGGCCAGCACGATGGTGATCGGCCCGTGCCGCAGGAAGAAGGCGTGCGACTCGTCGATGTACTTCTTCTTGAAGAACTTCGCGTCGTTGCTCTTGAACAGGGCGGTGCCGCCCTTCGTACCGATGAAGTAGCCCACCTGGTCGCCGAGGATCGCGGCGATCGGGATCGCCACCAGCAGCACCCACAGCGGCGCGAACGGCTCGACCTCCGCGGACTTGCCTGCGACGATGAGACCGGCGGTGAACAGCAGCGAGTCGCCCGGCAGCAGCGGGAACAGCAGACCCGACTCGATGAACACGACCACCAGCAGGCCGATCAGGACCCACGTGCCGAACGAATTGAGCAGATTGACCGGATCCAGGAAACCCGGTAACAGGGCCAGATTGGTCACAGATTCCGAGGTTTCCAAGAAAGTCACGGACCCCAGAGTACCGGCGGCACACGTACCGACGAGGCCCGGTGTCTCCGCGACGGGGCCACGCAACGGTCCGGATCCGGACCCAACTGGGCAGTACCCAGGACTGTTGACATACTGCAAGGACAACCCTTGCGCCTACCGGCACCGCAGGTAGGCGACAACATCTCATCTGGAGGACAGCCGCTGTGCCTATCGCGACTCCCGAGGTTTACGCCGAGATGATCGCCCGCGCCAAGGAGCACTCCTTCGCGTTCCCCGCGATCAACTGCACGTCGTCCGAAACCATCAACGCCGCGATCAAGGGCTTCGCGGACGCCGGTAGCGACGGCATCATCCAGTTCTCGACCGGTGGTGCCGAGTTCGGTTCCGGTCTGGGCGTGAAGGACATGGTGACCGGCGCGGTCGCGCTCGCCGAGTTCGCGCACGTCGTCGCCGAGAAGTACGACGTCACCATCGCTCTGCACACCGACCACTGCCCGAAGGACAAGCTCGACACCTTCGTGCGCCCGCTCATCGCGATCTCCCAGGAGCGCGTGAACGCCGGCCGCAACCCGCTGTTCCAGTCGCACATGTGGGACGGCTCGGCCGTTCCGATCGACGAGAACCTCGAGATCGCCCAGGAGCTTCTCTCGGCCGCGCAGGCCGCGAAGATCATCCTCGAGATCGAGATCGGCGTCGTCGGCGGTGAAGAGGACGGCGTCGAGAACGCCATCAACGAGAAGCTCTACACCACGATCGAGGACTTCGAGAAGACCGTCGATGCGCTCGGCGCCGGCGACAAGGGCCAGTACCTGCTCGCCGCGACGTTCGGCAACGTCCACGGCGTCTACAAGCCGGGCAATGTGAAGCTCAAGCCGTCCGTCCTCGCGGAGGGCCAGGCCGCTGCCTCGAAGAAGCTGGGTCTGCCGGCCGGTTCGAAGCCGTTCGATCTGGTCTTCCACGGCGGCTCCGGCTCGCTGAAGTCCGAGATCGACGAGGCGCTGAGCTACGGCGTCGTGAAGATGAACGTCGACACCGACACCCAGTACGCGTTCACCCGTCCCATCGCGGCCCACATGTTCCAGAACTACGACGGTGTCCTCAAGGTGGACGGCGAGGTCGGCAACAAGAAGACCTACGATCCGCGCAGCTACCTCAAGAAGGCCGAGGCGTCGATGACCGCCCGCGTCATCGAGGCCTGCAACGACCTGAAGTCGGCCGGCCGCTCGGTCTCCGCAGGCTAGATCCCCCTCGTGCGTGTTTCCGGTAGCTCCGGCCACCGGAAACACGCACGAGCGCTATTCGCCGCAGACCTTCCATTCCCCGCCCACCTCGGACAGGTCGAAGGTCCGTTCGGTGACATCGGTCGGTGTCCCTGCCGGATGCGCAGTGACCTGCACGATCGCGTGAGAGTCCGTGATCTGGACCTTGTCGACGCTCGTCACCACAGGCACCGAGCCCTGCTGCTCCGCCAGTTCGTGGATCTCCGCGAACTTCGCCGGATCCACCGTCGCGTAGAACTCGGCCAGCCCCCCGCACGTCGACGTGCGCAGCGTCGCGAGGTCGCCTGCTGCGAGCGCCGTCACGAACGTGTCGACGCTCGCGCGTATCCGTGCCTCGGGGGAGTTCTCGGCCCGATGATCGAGATACACCAGCAGCGCCGACACGACGATCGCCGCGATCACCAGAACTCCCGCGACGGTCGCGGCGACGGCCCAGCGCTTGCCGCTGCGGCCCGAGGACGACGGTTCGATGCGTTGCGGGGTCGGCTGCGGCTGGAAACGCTGCGGTTCGGGGCGGGCAGGTTCGGCCGCGCGCGGCTCGATGCGCTGCGGCTGCCTCCTGTTGGGCACATGCGCCCGCACCGGGATCTGCACGGTCTCGGCGTCGGCAGCATCCGGTGCCGTTGCATCGGGCTGCTCGGTCTTCTCGGTCGACGCGTCGGCTGAGGTTTCGGTGGAGCCGGGCTCTTCGGCCGAGGTCTCGGTGGCGTCGGTCTCGGTGGCGTCGGTCTCGGTGGACTCGGACTTGTGGGTCTCGGACCTGCGAGTCTCGGACGCGCGGGCGGCGACGGGGATCGCCACGGTCTCGGCATCGGCGGCGGGGATTGCGACGGTCGGCGCAGTGTCCGCCGGGCTCTCTGCGGTCGTCGGGGTCTCTGCGCTCTTCGCAGCCGCGGTGTCCTCGAGCGTCCCGGTGTCCTCGAGCGTCCCGGTGTCCTCGGTGTCTCCACCTTCGGCAGCGTCGGTCTTCGCCTCGGCCTCGGTCTTTGTAGGCGGGGGAGTCTCGGATGCGCGAGCACCGGCGACAGGGATCGCCACGGTCTCGGTGTCGGCGCCTTCCGGCGCTTCGGAGCCGGCGGGCTCGTCGGTCACGCCTGCTTCGGTGCTGTCGCCCGACTCGGTACCGTCGTCGCCCGACTGTGCAGACGCTTCGGGCTCGCCCGCGGCGTCGTCGGATCCGGCCTGTTGCTGCGGCGCTGTCGCCGCGTCCGGGGGAGTGGAAGCGTCTTCGTTCTTCGGATCCGGCACGAATGCACCTCGTTCGACGGCCTACGGTTTCCCGGGCAGCCTATCCAGCCTCGAGCGCCGCCGGGCAGAATGGTCGCCATGACCTCTTTCGGTGATCTCCTCGGACCTCAGCCCACCCTGCTTCCCGGCGACGACGACGCGGAATCGGCACTGCTCAACCACGAGGACCCCGCGAAGGTCGCGGCGGACCATCCGACGGCGTCCATCGCGTGGGCGTACCTGGCGGAGGCCGCGCTCGAACGTGGCGAGACGATCACCGCCTACGCATACGCCCGCACCGGCTACCACCGTGGCCTCGACCAGCTGCGGCGCAACGGGTGGAAGGGCTTCGGCCCGGTGCCGTACGAGCACGAACCGAACCGCGGATTCCTGCGGTGCGTCGCCGCTCTCGCCCGGGCCGCGCAGGCGATCGGCGAGACCGACGAGCACGCCCGCTGCCTCGACCTGCTCGAGGACTGCGATCCGCGGGCCGCTCGTGAGCTCGGCGTCGAATAGGCGCCTGCTCGACCGGACCGAGATCCGCCGCCGCCTGCGGGGACCGGCGGCGAGACTGCGCAGGTCGGCTCTGCCGATCGTGCAGTGCGCGCTCGCGGCCGGTTTGGCCTGGTGGGTGGCGACCGGTCCGGTCGGGCACGAGCGTCCCTTCTTCGCGCCGATCGCCGCGGTCGTGTCCCTCGGGTTGTCCTTGGGCGCGCGGCTGCGGCGATCGGTGGAGCTGGTCTGCGGCGTCACGATCGGCATCGGGGTCGGAGACCTGATCATCTCGATGATCGGCAGCGGTCCCTGGCAGATCGCGCTGGTCGTGGTGATGGCCATGTCCACGGCGGTGCTGATCAACGGCGGCGTGATCTTCGCGATGCAGGCCGGCAATTCGGCGGTGCTGGTCGCCACCCTGATCCCGCCCGGCGGCACCGGGGGCATCGACCGGATGATCGACGCGCTGGTCGGCGGTCTCGTCGGAGTCGCAGTGGTCGCGATGGTGCCGACCCACCCGGTTCGTCGCGCGCGGCGCGACGCGGCCGGGATCCTGGCGACCGCGAGGGACGTGTTGTGGAAGGTCGAGGCCGGGTTGGTGGAGAACAATCCGAAGCCGATCGACGAGGCGCTGCAACAGGCCCGCGCGACGCAGCCGGCGATCGACGGGATGCGCACCCACCTCAAGGGTGGCCGGGAGATCAGCCGGATCTCGCCGCTGTACTGGAACACCAAACCCCGGCTCGAACGGCTGACGGCGGCGGCCGATCCGATCGACAACGCGATGCGCAACATCCGGGTCCTGGCGCGGCGGTCGCTGTCGCTGGTGCGTGACGACGAGATCCTCGACCCTCGGCTCGTTCAGCGCATCCAGGAAATCGCGAAAGCCGTCGACGTACTCCGCCAGATGATCCTCGCGGAGCCGGGGGATCAGCCCGATCAGGCCGAGGCCGCGCGGGTGCTGCGCAGCGTCGCCCGCAAGATGAGGCCGGAACTGGTCGAGGGGGCCGGTTTGTCCGCGACGGTGGTGTTCGCGCAGTTGCGTTCACTGATCGTCGACCTCATGCAGGCCGCGGGCATGGAACGCATCTCCGCGATCGCGACCCTGCCGCCGACCACGGACACTCCCGCCTACCGCCCCGAGCTCGACAGCGACTTCGACCCCGAACCTCGTCCTACCTCGGGTGACGGGAACCGATATACGACCTGACCGGGTGGAGGATTCCCGTCACCCGCGGCGAAAGTATTGAATACATGCGCATGTGTGCATATGCTGGCCGGGATTCGGAGGGAGAGTCATGGGGGCCGGTCACGGGCATTCACACGGAGTGGGACGCGAGAACGGCGGCGTCGGTCCTTCCCGGACGACGATCCGTCGGATGGCGATCGCGCTCGGCATCCTCGTCGCCTTCCTGATCCTCGAAGCCACTGTCGGCCTGCTGATCGGGTCGCTGTCGCTGCTCGCCGACGCCGGGCACATGCTCACCGACGTCGTCGGCATGTCGATGGGACTGGTCGCGCTCCTGCTGGCACGACGCGGCAGCACCGCCGCGGCCCGCACGTTCGGCTGGCACCGCGCCGAAGTGCTCACCGCGATGGCCAACGCCGTGCTGCTGCTCGGCGTCGCGGCCTGGGTGTTCTACGAGGCGATCGAGCGCATCGGCGAAACCCCGGAACTGCCCGGCCTGGCGATGATCCTCACCGCCGCCGCCGGCCTCGCCGCAAATCTCGTCGTGATGTTCATGCTGCGCAGCGACGCGAAGGACAGCCTCGCGGTCCGCGGCGCCTACCTCGAAGTGCTCGCCGACGCGGTCGGCAGCGTCGGAGTCCTCGTCGCGGGTGCGCTGATCATCGGCTTCGGCTGGGACTTCGCGGACGTCGTCGTCGGTGTGCTCATCTCGCTGTGGGTCGTGCCGCGCGCCCTGCGCCTGGCGGCGTCGTCGTTGCGCATCCTCACGCAGGCGTCGCCGGCACACCTGGACGTCGACGCGGTCCGCGCGGACCTCGCCGCGCTGCCCGGCGTGGCCGGTGTCCACGACCTGCACGTCTGGACTCTGACGACCGGAATGGACGTCGCGACCGTGCACCTGGTCAGCGACCACGACTCCCGATGGGTCCTCGACTCCGCGCGCACCGTGCTGTCCGGCCACGGACTCGACCACGCGACCGTGCAGATCGAAACCGTCGTCGACGGACGCCGGTGCGAGGACGACGTCACCTGGTAGGTGGTCGGTCAGGACAGCCGCAGCGTCCACCTGCCGTCACGGGCGTGCAGTCGGGTGATGGTCACCGGCCGCACGTCGACGCGCCAGAACGCCGAGACCGGAGCCCCCAGCGCACAGACCGTCGCGGCCCGCACCACCGACGGGTGCGTCACCGCCAGCCACCGGCCCGATCTGCCCGCCATCGTGTCGAGCCAGCATCGGGTTCGGGCGAGCAGCGTCGCGATAGATTCTCCGCCGTGCGGCGCCGCGTGCGGATCGGTCAGCCACGCCGCGAGGTCGGCCTCGGGCACCGCCGACATCGGCCGGCCCGTCCACGTGCCGTAGTCGAGTTCCCGCAGTGCCGCGTCCGGTTCCGCGCGCATCCCCAGTGCCGCCGCGGTCTCGACGGTGCACCGCTCCGGTGCGGTCAGCGTGTGGTCGACGGCGGGAGCGTGGACGCGTCGGAGTTCGCGCCGGCCCCGATCGGACAGCGGGTCGTCGGCGGGGAAGCGCACGTCCGCGACCGCGTCGGTGGACGCGTGGGCCAACAGCAGCAGGCGCAACACGAGCGATATTCCACCACAACGGTCTTCCGCTTGACATGCGTGGTGGCGCAGTGCAATTGTTCGGCGTACGCATGCGTCGAGGTGCAGGCAATCCGGTGGGAAACCGGAGCGGTCGCGCCACTGTGACCGGACCGATGGTCCGGGAGCCAGAAAACTCCCTCGGCGCGTGACCTTTTCGATGGGACGCGTCAATCCCGAGGAGGCTCTTTCATGGCTGTCGTTCATCTTCCGGACGAGTCGCTGGGCAACGCTGCGCTCGCCGCGGCCGTCACCGCGACGATTCTGCTCGCATTCGTCGTGCTCTACCTGGTCGGTTTCGATCAGGGCGCGATCTCCCGCAGCGGCATGTTCATGCACGAACTGATGCACGACGGCCGGCACCTGCTCGGTCTGCCGTGCCACTGAGCGCGGGTGGATCGATGCACCCCGCCACAACCGAATCGAAGTCCGTTCCGCTGACCGGCAGTTTCGTTCAGCTCCTGCTGCGCGGCCTGCTCGCCGGTCTCATCGCGGGCCTGCTCGCAGGGGCGGTCGCCTTCGTCGTCGGCGAACCCCACGTCGACGCGGCGATCGCCCTCGAGGAAGCAGCAGCGGATCACGGGCACTCGCACGACAGCGCAGAAGCCCAGGGCCACAGCCACGGGGACGAAGCCCTGGTCGGCCGCACCGGCCAGAAGGCCGGCCTGCTCCTGGCGACAACCCTCGCCGGCCTCGCGCTCGGCGCAATCTACGCGGCCGTACTGCATTTCGTCCGCCGGCACTCCGCGTTGTCCGGGTGGTCGTCGGCATTGGCGACCGCGGCACTGGGCTGGGTCGCGATCGAGGCGGTCCCATTCTTCAAGTATCCGGCGAATCCGCCCGCCGTCGGCGATCCGGAGACGATCGCCCAGCGCACCTGGCTGTGGCTCGCCACCGTCGTGCTCGGCCTCATGGCCGTCGCGGTCGCCGTGATCGTCCGGAAAGCGCTGGCCGCGCAGGAATTGCGCACCGTCCGCCTCGGTGCGCCGGTGCTCGCCTTCCTTGTCGTCGCGGTCCTCGGCTATCTGGTGCTGCCGGCGATCGACGAGGTCGCGGACGACTTCCCGGCGACTCTGCTGTGGGAGTTCCGGATCTCGTCCCTCGCCGTGCAGGCCACGCTGTGGGCCGGGCTCGGTGTCGCCTTCGCGTTCCTGACCGAACGCGCCGATCGCCGCACCGCGGTCGTCTGACCGATGGGACAGGGCCTGCTCGTCGCCGGAACCACCTCGGACGCAGGAAAGTCCGTGGTGACCACCGGGATCTGCCGGGCCCTGTCCCGCCGCGGACTCGCGGTCGCGCCGTTCAAGGCGCAGAACATGTCCAACAACTCCATGGTCACCGTCGACCCGGTCACCGGCACCGGCGCCGAAATCGGGCGCGCCCAATGGATCCAGGCGGTCGCCGCCCGCGCGACCCCCGAGCCCGCCATGAATCCGGTGCTGCTCAAACCCGGCAGCGACCGCACCAGCCATGTCGTCGTCATGGGTACACCGGCGGGACGTCTCGAAGCAGGTGAATTCGCCGGTGGCCGGAAGCATCTCGCCGATGCGGCGTTCGAGGCGCTGGACGACCTGCGATCCCGTTTCGACGTCGTCGTCTGTGAAGGCGCGGGCAGCGCCGCCGAAATCAATCTGCGCGCACACGATTACGTGAACATGGGACTGGCCCGGCACGGCGGGATGTCGACGATCCTGGTCGGCGACATCGACCGTGGAGGAGTGTTCGCCTCCATGTACGGCACGCTGGCGTTGCTCGACTCCGACGACCAGGCACTGATCCGCGGGTTCGTGATCAACAAGTTCCGCGGCGACGTGGGGCTGCTCCGCCCGGGTCTGGACTCGCTGGAAAAGCTCACCGGCCGCCCGGTGCTGGGCGTGCTGCCCTGGCAGCGCGACCTGTGGCTCGACTCGGAGGATTCGCTGGCACTGACGTCGCGCCCCGCGCACGACGGTGCAGGCTCGCTGACGGTGGCGGTCGTGATGCTGCCGCGCATCAGCAATTTCACGGACGTCGACGCGCTGTGCCTCGAGCCCGACGTGCGGGTGCGGTTCGTCGACGATCCGCGGGCGCTGGCCGGCGTCGACGCGGTGATTCTCCCCGGTACCCGCGCGACCCTCGCCGACCTGGCGTGGCTGCGGTCGCGGGGGCTCGACGTCGCACTGCTCGACCACGCCCACCGCGGCGGCGCGATTCTGGGGATCTGCGGAGGCTTCCAGATGCTCGGCGCGGTGATCGACGACCCCGACGGCGTGGAAGGGATTGCCGGGGCATCCGCTCAGGGGCTCGGACTGCTCGACGTGCGCACGGCTTTCACGCGCGAGAAGGCACTGCGGTTGCCGACGGGGTCGGCGCTCGGTGTCCCCGCGTCCGGGTACGAGATCCACCACGGGCGGATCACCGTCGGCAGCGGCGAGGAGTTCCTCGGCGGTGCCCGATCGGGTTCGGTGTTCGGCACGATGTGGCACGGCAGTCTCGAGGGCGACGCCCTGCGCGCGGCCTGGCTGCGGGAGGTCGCGGGGGCGGCGGGTCGTCGGGTGCGCACGGGCGCAGTGAGTTTCCCGGCCGAACGGGAGGCACGACTCGAGCTGCTGGCCGATCTGATCGAGCAGCACCTGGACGTCGATCGCCTGCTGGACATGCTGTCGGACAGGTCGCGACTGCCGACGCTGACCGGGGTCCTGTCGTGACGGTTCTGATCCTGGGCGGAACCGGCGAGGCCCGTGCACTCGCGGAGCACCTGCAGTCGGACGGAAGCGTGTTCGTGTCGTCGCTCGCCGGCCGGGTCCGGGACCCTCGTCTACCGGTCGGGGAGGTCCGCATCGGGGGATTCGGTGGGGTCGAGGGGCTCGTGAATTACTTGCTCGACAAGCCGATTCGTTCGGTGGTCGACGCCACGCACCCGTTCGCCGCCGGCATCAGCGCCAACGCGGCCGCGGCATGCGCGGCGGCGGGTGTTCCTCTGGTGCGGTTGGCGCGCCCGGGCTGGGCAGGCACCCCCGGGGCCGACGCGTGGACGTGGGTAAACGGTCACGACGAGGCGGCAGCGGTCGCCGCCACCGGCGATCGAGTCTTCCTGAGCACGGGACGCCAGACCCTGGACCGCTTCGTCGGTCCGCTCGCGCGGCACGAGACCTTGGTGCGGGTCGTCGACCCGTTGGACATCGAGGTGCCGGACCCGTGGACGGTGCTGCACACCCGCGGGCCCTACACCCTCGAGGGCGAGCGAAATCTGATGCGGGAGCGCGACATCGACACCCTCGTCACCAAGGATTCGGGCGGCTCCTACACCCGCGCCAAGCTCGACGCGGCGGCCGAGCTCGGGGTGCGGGTGATCGTGGTGCGCCGACCCGCCGTGCCGGAAGGGGTCGACACGGTCGCGACGGTCGCTGCTGCGGCGTCGTGGGTGCAACGCCGCTGAACTGCCGCCGTTGCCGAACTGTCAGAGTTGCGGTCCCTCGGCGCGTAGATCGTCGACCTTGCGCATCGCCTCCCGCAACTCCGCGAGCCACGCTTCGCTGTGCTGTCCGGCCAGTTTGACCGTCCAGCTCAGGGCGTCCGCACGGGAGCGGGCCACGCCGGCGTCGACCAACGTGTCGAGGACCTTCCGCTCGGGTTGGCGGAGCCGGGTCATCACGGGAACAGCCAAGTGGGTGAACAGAACTCGACGATCGCCGAGGGTGACACCCCACGCGACCTTCCGGCCGTAGCGGGCCTCGGCCTCGTCGGCGATGCGCATGCGCTCGCCGCGGGTGGTTTCACGGAAGCGGGCGATGCGACCGTCCGCGGTCGCGTCGCTGTTCTCGTCGGGTGGGGGAAGTGCGCCGACGACGACGATCTCCTCCCGATCCACCTCGACGTCGACGGGTCCGGTGAACCAGTCGTCGGGAAGTCGTCCGGCAAACCATTCGGCCGCGTCGGACGCATCGGGGATGTCGGCTTGCTGCCAGCCGCCGGGGCGGCCGAATCGCCTGTAAGTGTTCATGATGGTCCTCCCAGGGACCGATCGGCAGGTGCGTGTTGCACTGATTACAACGTTACACCGTTTCGCAACGGCACGGGTGCCGTGTTTGCTGCCAGACTGCGGTCATGGCCGAGAACAAGACCAAACCCACCACGCAGTCCGTCCCGGAATTCCTCGAAACGGTCGAGCACCCGGTCCGGCGGGCCGACGCTTGGACGCTGCTCGACCTGATGAGCGAGGCGACCGGGGAACAGGCGGTGATGTGGGGACCGTCGATGGTCGGGTTCGGCAGCTACCACTACCGCTACGCCAGCGGCCGTGAAGGCGACGCGCTCGCCGTGGGCTTCGCCCCGCGGAAGACGAACCTCGCGCTCTACGGACTCACCGTCGCGCCGGGGGCTGCGGACCTCCTCGCGACCCTCGGCAAGCCCAAGACGGGTGCGGCGTGCCTGTACATCACGAAGCTCGCCGACGTCGACCTGGAGGTACTGGCCGAACTCGTCCGCATCGGGTACAGGCACATGACGACGGTGGAGCACCGCCCTTGACAGGACCGGGGACTTCGGCAGGTCGGGAAGGTGCTGGTGACGCCGCGTTCGACACTGTCGGGCGGACATCCGAGCCATCGTCGTTCGGATACAGTCGAGCGATGACGGCGGAGACGGTCAACTCGGTTCCGGATCGTGACGCGGCTGCTGGGGGTGCGGTGCTGACCCGGGAGCGGTGCGTGCACGCGCTGAATCGATTCCAGGTTGTCGCCGCCGACACCGGGGGCCGTCGTGCGGCGGTCGCGCTGGCGGTCGTCGAGCGTCCCGACGGGCCGGTGCTGCTGCTGACGCTGCGCCCGAGCCGGATGCGGGCGCATCCGGGCCAGTTCGCGTTGCCCGGCGGCGGTATCGACGCCGGTGAGACACCCGAGCAGGCGGCCGTGCGCGAGCTCGAGGAGGAGCTCGGTGTAGCGGCGGACTCGAACGCAGTTCTCGGACGACTCGACGACTTCGTCACCCGATCCGGATACATGATCACCCCGGTGGTGGTGTGGGTCGGCGCGCTCGAGGACCCGATTCGACCCAACCCCGACGAGGTGGCGATGGTGTTCGAGGTGACCGAGGCAGAGCTCGATGCCGAACCCGCGCTGGGGTCGCTGCCCGGGCACATCGGCAACCTGTTCCAGTGGCCGTTCCGCGGCGAGCACCTGTACGCCCCTACCGGGGCGATCATCCACCAGTTCCGTGAAGTGGTGCTCCACGACCGCAGCACCCGCGTCACGGCATTCGTCCAGCCCGACTTCGCGTCGAGGTAACTCACCTCCGCGATACCGTCGGAGCGCAGAAAACTCACCGTTCAGGTCGCTTCGATCGGTCAGTGGTTGTGAGGCAGCGGCTTTCGACACGCGTCCAGGGCACCCACCGACCGCGGGGACCGGCTGCGAGCGCCGCGGCAACGGCCACCGCGAGCGCACCCCCCCGACCCGCGCCGCGAGCCGGGCGGTGCGGCCGATGTCGACGGGCACCGGGCGGGGGCCGTCGCCCAGGGTGCCGCGGTCCTCGACGCGCCCGTGGTAGACGTTGACGCCCCCGAGCATGACACCGAGGGCTCCTGCGAACGCGGACTCCACCGGCCCGGCGTTGGGACTCGGGTGCTTGTGCGCGTCGCGCCGCCAGATGCGCAGCGCGGTGACGCGGGCACGAGATTCAACGCGTCGTCGAAACGTGCGGAGGCCCAGCCGAACCGCTCGAAGCGGGGGTGCGATGGCCGACACGGGCGCGTCGCGCCGGCGACGATGGATTGCCCAGACCTGCTCACGCACATCAC
>NZ_JBMBTE010000099.1:0-18658 GCF_048897285.1 Rhodococcus sp. O3 | reverse complement strand
ACCGACGTCGGTACCGCCACCGTCATGCCCGCCGATCGGCTCACCGTCCAGTACCGGCTCGCCGCGGATTCGGTGTACTCCGACGGAGTACCGATGAGCTGCGACGACCTCGTGCTGGCGTGGGCTGCGGCGTCCGGCCGTTTCACCGCTCCGGACGAAACCGGTGCCGTGGTGAACGTGTTCGACTCCGCGCAGCGCGGCGGGTACGCCGACATCGACCGGATCGACTGCCAGCCCGGCTCGAAGGACGCGACCGTCGTCTTCCGTGCGGACCGCTCCGACACGGACTGGAAGGCGCTCTTCGGGGCCACCGAGCTGCTGCCCTCGCACGTGGTGGCCCGGGCGTCCGGCGTCGCCGACCCGGTCGCGGCGATCAACGGCGGTGACCTCGACGCGGTGCGTCGGATGGCGGACTTCTGGAACACCGGCTGGAACCTGACCCCGGGAGCGCTCGACCTCTCGCTGCTGCCGTCGGCCGGGCCGTATCGCATCGAGTCCTACACCGCCGAGGACGGCCTCGTCCTCGTCGCGAACGAACGCTGGTGGGGCAACCGTCCGGCCACGGACACGATCGTGGTGTGGCCGCGTGGCACCGCCGCGACGACCGCGTCCGAGGACGGCCGGATCCATGTCGTCGACAGCGCCGACGGTGCCCTCGAGGGCATCGGCGCCGGTGAGGGTGCCACCGCGACCACGGTGCCCTCGCGCAATGTCGAGCAGCTGACGCTCGCCACCAAGGGCGTGTTCGCGAACCCGGCGGCGCGGCGCGCGTTCGCGTTGTGCATTCCCCGCGGTGAACTGTTCGACCAGCTCGGAACGGTCGCCGACACACCGGACTCGGGGCTCGGGACCGGACCGGTCGATTCCCGGATCCTGGCGGCGGATTCCCCGCTGTACCCCGGCGTGGCCGGGACCGCTTCCCGGTACGCCCGGGCCGACCGGGAGGCGGCGAAGAGCGAACTCGCCGCCAGTGATCAGGAGCGGATCACCGTCCGGGTCGGTTATCTCGGGCCCGACCCGCGTCGCGCCCGGACCGTGGAACTGATCGCCGAATCGTGCCGCGACGCCGGTATCGAGGTCGTCGACGCCGGATCCGAGACGTTCACGCCGTCACAGTTGACGGCGGGACAGGTCGATGCCGTCCTCGCCGGCACGGCCGCGGTCGCCGGGGCGGGCGGCGCCGCCGACATGGGTGACGCCCGCGGCGCTCTGCACTCCGGGACCGGCAGCAACCTCGGTGGCTTCGCGAACCGCCGCGTCGACGAGATCCTCGACGCGTTGCTCGTCACCTCGGACAACGCCGCGGTGGCCGCCCTGGCCGGTGAAGCCGAGACGATCCTCTGGAACGAGATGCCGACGGTGCCGCTCTTCGCCCAGCCCCGCACCACCGCGCTCGCGCCGGGCATGCACGTCGCGGTCGCGAATCCGACGACCGCGGGTGCGGGCTGGAACATGGACCGGTGGATACTGACCAGGTGAGTATCCACGGAATCGTCGACCCTGCCCTCCTCGAGCGCGCCGCGACCGCGGTGACCGAACGGACCCGGTGGGTCGACGACTTCCCGACCCCCGGTGTGCGATTCGCGGATCTCACCCCGGTCTTCGCGGACGGCCCGGCCTTCGGTGCGGTGATCGCCGCGCTGGCGGCCGTCGCCGAGGGCGCGGAACTGGTGGCCGGCGTCGACGCGCGGGGTTTCCTCCTCGGTGGCGGCATCGCCCGCGAACTCGGGGTCGGGGTCCTGGCGGTGCGCAAGGCCGGCAAGCTTCCGCCGCCCGTGCGCACCTGCGAGTACTCCCTCGAGTACGGCTCCGCGTCCATCGAGATTCCGGGTGATTCGATTGCGCTCGAGGGTCGCCGGGTATTCGTCGTCGACGACGTCCTGGCCACCGGCGGCACCCTCGCCGCGACCGTGCAGTTGCTCGAGGAAGGCGGTGCGGACGTGGTCGCGGTGTCGGTCGTGACCGAGATCGAGGCGCTGGCCGGACGAGCACGGCTCGCGAAGCACCCGCTGACGTCGCTCGTGCGGATCTGAGGACTACAGTTGGCGCAGGTACCCGGGCCGGACGGCCCCGGCGGGCCGAGCACGACGGTCCGGGCAATGCGGCGGGAGGAGTGGGTATGACCCAGAATCTTGATCGGTCGTCGAACTCCGGCCCCACCCCGACACCGGCATCGACGTCCGCGTCGCGCCGGGTGCGGGCACGGCTGGCCCGGCGCATCACCGGTCAGCGCGGAACCGCACTCAAGCCGGTGCTCGAGCCGCTGGTCACGATCCACCGCGAGCTGTATCCGAAGGCCGATCTGTCGCAACTGCAACGGGCCTACGATGTCGCCGAGGAACGCCACGCCACGCAGAAGCGCAAGTCCGGCGACCCGTACATCACCCATCCGCTCGCGGTCGCGACGATCCTCGCGGAACTCGGGATGGACACCACGACGCTCGTCGCGGCTCTGCTGCACGACACGGTCGAGGACACCGGTTACAGCCTCGAACAGCTCACCGCCGAGTTCGGTGAGGAGGTCGCGCACCTCGTCGACGGGGTCACCAAGCTCGACAAGGTCGTCCTCGGCAATGCCGCCGAGGCCGAGACCATTCGCAAGATGATCATCGCGATGGCGCGGGACCCGCGCGTCCTGGTCATCAAGGTCGCCGACCGGCTGCACAACATGCGCACGATGCGCTTCCTGCCGCCCGAGAAGCAGGCGCGCAAGGCCCGCGAGACCCTCGAGGTGATTGCCCCGCTCGCGCATCGACTCGGCATGGCGACGGTCAAATGGGAACTCGAGGACCTCTCGTTCGCGATCCTGCATCCGAAGAAGTACGAGGAGATCGTCCGCCTCGTCGCGACCCGCGCGCCTTCCCGCGACACCTACCTGGCGAAGGTGCGCGCCGAGATCAACGCGACGCTGGCGGCGTCGCGGATCGACGCGACCGTCGAGGGCCGGCCCAAGCACTACTGGTCGATCTATCAGAAGATGATCGTCAAGGGCCGCGACTTCGACGACATCCACGACCTGGTCGGGGTGCGCATCCTCTGCAACGAGATCCGCGACTGCTACGCCGCGGTCGGTGTGGTGCATTCGCTGTGGCAGCCGATGGCGGGTCGCTTCAAGGACTACATCGCCCAGCCGCGCTACGGCGTGTACCAGTCCCTGCACACCACCGTCATCGGTCCGGAGGGCAAGCCGCTCGAGGTGCAGATCCGCACCCGCGAGATGCACCGGACCGCCGAGTTCGGGATCGCCGCGCACTGGCGCTACAAGGAAACCAAGGGCAAGCACTCGGGCGACGCCAACGAGCTCGACGACATGGCGTGGATGCGTCAGCTGCTCGACTGGCAGCGTGAGGCCGCGGACCCGGGGGAGTTCCTCGAGTCGCTCCGATACGACCTGGCGGTCAAGGAGATCTTCGTGTTCACGCCCAAGGGCGATGTGATCACGTTGCCGTCGGGGTCGACGCCGGTGGACTTCGCGTACGCGGTGCACACCGAGGTCGGGCACCGGTGCATCGGTGCCCGCGTCAACGGCCGGCTCGTCGCGCTCGAACGCAAGCTCGAGAACGGCGAGGTCGTCGAGGTGTTCACCTCGAAGGACCCGAATGCGGGACCGAGCCGCGACTGGCAGTCGTTCGTGGGATCGCCGCGCGCCAAGGCGAAGATCCGCCAGTGGTTCGCGAAGGAACGCCGCGAGGAGGCTCTCGAGGCGGGCAAGGACGCCATCGCGAAGGAGGTGCGGCGCGTCGGGCTGCCCCTGCAGCGGTTGATGAACGCCGACCTGATGCTCGCGGCCGCCAAGGAACTGCGCTACAGCGACGTGTCCGCGCTGTACACGGCGGTGGGGGAGCACCATGTCTCCGCGCAGCACGTCGTGCAGCGCCTGGTGACGATGCTCGGCGGTGTCGGCGGTGTCGAAGAGGAACTCGCCGAACGGGCGACGCCGTCGACGACGCCGACCCGGTCGCGGCAGAGCGGTGATTCGGGTGTCGAGGTTCCCGGGGCACCGGGCACCGTCTCGAAGCTCGCCAAGTGCTGCACCCCGGTCCCGGGCGACGAGATCATGGGGTTCGTGACCCGCACCGGTTCGGTCAGCGTGCACCGCACCGACTGCACCAACGCCGGATCGCTGAAGGAGCAGTCGGAGCGGATCATCGAGGTGAAGTGGGCGCCGTCCCCGTCGTCGGTGTTCCTCGTCGCGATCCAGATCGAGGCGCTGGACCGGCACCGGCTGTTGTCGGACGTCACCAAGGCGCTCGCCGACGAGCGCGTGAACATCCTGTCGGCGTCGGTGACCACGTCGGGTGACCGGGTTGCGGTCAGCCGGTTCACGTTCGAGATGGGTGATCCCAAGCATCTCGGGCACGTGCTGAACGTGGTCCGCAACGTGGAGGGCGTCTACGACGTCTACCGCGTGACGTCGGCGGCCTGACGGGCGGCGTTCGGACTCGGTCAGCGGACGTCGGTGATCACGACCGGCGTCGTGGGGGTGCCCCCGCCGAGGGGGCTGCTGCCGTCGTGACCGGCGGCCGCGGCCGCGTCGAGCAGCGGCAGGCCCGCCTCCCCGACGTTGCCCAGGACCGTGTACTGCGGGTACAGCACCGAATCGCCGATGACCAGGAAGAACTGGCTGCCGTTGGTGTCGGCTCGGCCGGTGTTGGCCATCGCGATCGTGCCGCGAGGGTAGAGCGCGGGGGGTGCCTTGTATCCGTCGGTGCCGTGCGACACGGTGACCGGCCACTCGTCCGCGAATGTGTAGCCGGGGCCGCCGGTTCCGGTGCCCGACGGGTCCCCGCACTGGTACAGGCGGGCACCCTCGTCGGTGGACAGACGATGGCAGGCGACGCCGTCGTAGAAACCTTGCCGGGCCAGCGAGACCAGGCTGTTCACCGCACACGGCGCGCCGGCGCGATCGAGCACGAGCGGTACGGCACCGATGCTGGTGTCGAGAGTGAGTTCGACGGTCCCGCTCGTGGGCACCGGTGTCGCGGCCGGGGCCGTCGCGGGACGTGCGGATCTGCCGCCGGGGACGTACGAACATGAGACGTTCTGCGCGTCGGCAACGGGTGGCGGGGGCAGCGGAGCTCCGGCCGGCATCGTCAGGGCCGACGCGGAGGACGGTGCCGGGAGCGGTGGGGTGTCGGCGGTGGTCGCATCACCGGTGCCGCACGCGGTCACGACGACCGCGGCGACCCCGAGCGTGCAGACGCGGGACCGGCGGACGATCCCCTGCATCGCGGTCGAAACGGCTCTCACAGATCCGGACCGTAACCGAATCGTGCCTTTCCGGACAGACCCTGCCGTTGTGACGGGCCCGTTTCACCCTCAGATCACCCTGTTGATCACCACCGGTGTGAGGGGACGGCCGCCGACGGACTCGAGGGCGCCGTCGTGTCCTGCCGCTGCCGCCGCATCGAGCAGCGGCAGGCCGGATTCGCCGATGGTTCCGAAGACCGTGTACTGCGCCGGTAGGACGCTGTCGCCGAAGAACAGCAGGAATCGGCTGCCGTTGTTGTCGGCGCGTCCGTCCGAGGCCATCGCCAGCGTGCCGCGCGGGTGCAGCACCGGCGTCAGGAACCCGTTCGTCTGGGAGGTCACCGTGACGGGATATTCGTCGGCGAATCGGTAGCCGGGTCCGCCGGTGCCGGTTCCCGTGGGGTCGCCGCACGTGAAGACCCGGGTTCCGGGCTCGTCGACCAGCCGGTCGCAGGCACTGCCGTTGTAGAAGCCCTGCCGGGCCAGATTGATGAAGCTGTTGACCGCGCACGGCGCCTTCGCCCGATCGAGCACGACGGGAATCGAGCCCGCCGTGGTCACGAGGGTGATCTTGACCGTCCCGGCCGTCGAGACCGTGGCCACCTTCGAGAACCGGGCCTGTGGCGTCGCGGGACCTCCCTCGGTATACCGGCACTCGACGGTTGCGCCCGGCGGTGCGGGAACCGGTGGCAGGGCGGGAATGGCCGACGCGTCGAACTCCTCCGGCGCCGAGGTCGACGACACCGTGGGGGACGAGGTGACCGCGGTCGTCGGGGGTGTGCCCGCGGCGTCGCTGTCGGCCGCGCATCCCGCGGCAAGAATCGCGGCGGCGAGCAGCACGCTGCCCCGTCGAGCGCGGCGGAGTGGTGTCCGATCGCGGGCGGGCACCGTCGAGGGATGTGGGGTCACAGCAACGGCACGATATCCGATTCGCCGGGAATAGGACAGGAAGCGGGAGCTGTCCCGCACCCGGACCCGGCGTGCGGTGACCGGCCACAGAGGAAGCCGACAGACGGGAACGGGCCGGTGCCTCCCGCTCGGAAGACACCGGCCCGTCCCTGTCCTCGGAATGTCACTGTCCTCGGAATGTCACTGTCCTCGGAATGTCACCGCGCTCAGGACGCGACCGTCACCGTCTCGATCTGCACGGGCAGGTTCGGGGCACCGCCACCGACGCTGCCCATCGAGCCGTCGTCGCCCGCGGCCGCGACCTTCTCGATGGTCGCGAGACCGGCCTCGTCGATCGTGCCGAAGATCGTGTACGCCGGCGGGAGCTGCGAATCCTCGTAGACGAGGAAGAATTGGCTTCCGTTGCTCCCGGGCTGCCCGGTGTTCGCCATGGCGACGGTGCCCCGCGGGTACACCACCGGCTGGGAGAGCGCGGGATCGGTCGGTGCGAACGCGGTCTCCGGGTATTCGGTGTCGAATCCGTAGCCCGGGCCGCCGCGGCCGGTGCCGGACGGGTCGCCGCACTGCAGCACCTGCAGGCCGGGCGAGGTCACGAGACGATGGCAGGGCGTGTCGTCGAAATAGCCCTGCTCGGCCAGCGAGACGAAGCTGTTGACCGTGCACGGTGCGGCGGCCGGATCCAGTGTCAGCCCGATCGAGCCCGCGCTGGTGGTCATCGTCACCGCCGGTGACCCCGCGGTGCTCACCCCACTCTCCTGCGGCGGCGTCACGTCCTTCGCGGCCTCGCCGTCCGGCATGTAGCTGCAGTCGACGGGGTCGCCCGCCGCGGGGCGTTCGGGCAGCGCGCCGATGTACGCCGGCGCAGACTGGGTGGCCGTCGCCGTCCGGGCGGAAGTGGTCGTGGTGGTGTCGGTGCCGTCGTCGGAACAACCGGCCAGCAGGAGTGCTGCGCCGGCCGCGACGACCGCGAGACGAGTTCGGGTGCGGGCCATCAGTCCATCCTCACGCTGGTCAGGGACGTCGCCAGAGCGGGCTTGCCGTCGGCGCCGCCGCCGGCGACACCCTCCGCGGCGATCTTGTCGAGTGTCGCCAGGCCGGTCTCGTCGACCGTACCGAACACCGTGTACTGCGGCGGCAGTATCGAATCCCCGTAGACCAGGAAGAACTGGCTGCCGTTGGTACCCGGGCCGGCGTTGGCCATCGCCAGGGTGCCGCGCGCGTAGGTCATCGGCTCCTGTGAGGCCGGGTCGTCGGCCGCGAACTGGTCGGTGGGGAACTCGTTGGCGAACGCGTAGCCCGGCCCGCCGCTGCCGGTGCCGGTGGGGTCGCCGCACTGCAGCACCTGCAGCGACGGCGACGTCGTCAACCGGTGGCACTCGGTGTTGTCGAAGTATCCCTGCGAGGCGAGGGACAGGAAGCTGTTGACCGTGCACGGCGAATCCGAGTTGTGCAGCATCAACCCGATGTTCCCCTGCGTCGTCTCGACGCTGACGCTGATGTCGGTGTTGCCCTCGCCGCGGGTGAGGATGCCCTCGGTGCGCGGCGGTTCCACCGGCCGCGAGGGTTCGCGCCCGTCGGCGGGGTACTCGCAGCTCACGGATTCCGGCAGCGGTTCGGCGCGCCCCGCGGGCAGGGCCGCGAACTCGGAGCTCTGCTCGGTCTCGCCGGCCGCGGTGGTGGCGTTCTCGTCGTCGCCGCGGTTGACCGCCCACAGCGTGACGCCCACACCGATCGCGACGATCACCCCGAGGGCCGTCAGGCCGATGTTCCGTTGGCGGCGTTTGCGCTCACGCTCCGCACGGCGCGCGAGCTGCCGTTCGAGTTTGCGTTTCGCGGCCTGGCGCCGCTGTGCGTTGCTCGGCACTGCTGTAGTCCTCCCGTAACCCCTCGGTCGTGGCTGAGCTGTGAAGTCAGGCCGGATCGAGTTTGCCACCCGAACCTGGAAGCGGGCGGACCGGGCGTTGCACCTAGGCTGTAGGGGCCCCCAGAACTGCTCTCACCGTAGGAGCGATGCTCGTGCTCGTTACCGGATTCCCCGCCGGGATGTTCCAGACCAACTGCTACATCCTCGCGCAGGACAACTCGAAGGAGTGCGTCGTCGTCGATCCCGGTCAGGACGCCGCCGAACCGTTGAACGAGTTCCTCACCGGATCCGATCTGAGTCCGCGCGCGGTACTGCTCACCCACGGGCACCTCGACCACATCTGGTCGGCGCAGGTGGTCGCGGACCGGTACGACATCCCCACCTATATCCACCCCGGCGACCGGCACATGCTCACCGATCCGGGAGTCGGACTCGGTTCGAGCCTGGCACCGTTCCTGCAGGGCGCCACCTTCACCGAACCGCACGAGGTGATCGAGTTCGCCGACGGCGACGAGATCGAGCACGCCGGGATCCGCTTCGTCGTCGACCACACCCCCGGCCACACGCAGGGATCTGTGGTGCTGCGCACCGTCGCGACCACCCCCGACGGCACCGAGGTTCCGGTCGCCCTGACCGGCGACACCCTGTTCGAAGGGTCCATCGGCCGCACCGACCTGCCCGGCGGCAACCACGAGCAGCTGCTCGAGTCGCTCGCCGCGAAACTGCTGGTGCTCGACGACGCCACGAACATCCTTCCGGGGCACGGTCGGTCCAGCACGATCGGACGGGAGCGGGTGTCGAACCCCTTCCTGACGGGCCTGGCCGGCACCCGCTGATCCGGACCCACACGCACATCCTTCCGACAAGAGAAAGCAGCGACAGGTGAGCAAGGTCTCCACGTTCTCGGCCCCGAAGGGTGTCCCGGATTACGTTCCGCCGCAGTCCGCGGAGTTCGTGGCCGTGCGCGACGGTTTGACGCGGGCCGCGCGTCTGGCCGGGTACGGGCACATCGAGCTGCCGATCTTCGAGGACACCGGGTTGTTCGCGCGCGGTGTCGGCGAATCCACCGACGTCGTCACCAAGGAGATGTACACGTTCGCCGACCGTGGCGACCGGTCCGTCACGCTGCGTCCCGAAGGCACCGCCGGCGTGATGCGCGCGGTCATCGAGCACGGCCTCGACCGCGGCCAGCTGCCCGTCAAACTCAGCTACTCGGGCCCGTTCTTCCGGTACGAGCGGCCCCAGGCCGGACGGTACCGGCAGCTGCAGCAGGTCGGCGTGGAGGCGATCGGCGTCGACGATCCGGCGCTCGACGCCGAGGTCATCGCGGTCGCCGACGCCGGTTTCCGCAGCCTGGGACTCGAGGGCTTCCGCCTCGAGATCACCTCGCTCGGCGACGAGACCTGCCGGCCGCAGTACCGGGAGCTGCTGCAGCAGTTCCTGTTCGAGTTGCCGCTCGACGAGGAGACCCGCCGCCGCGCCGAGATCAACCCGCTGCGCGTGCTCGACGACAAGCGCCCGCAGGTGCGGGAGATGACCGCCGACGCGCCGCTCATGCTCGACCACCTGTCCGACAGCGCCAAGGCCCACTTCGACGAGGTGCTGAGCCACCTCGACGCACTCGGGGTGCCCTATGTCGTCAACCCGCGGATGGTCCGCGGCCTCGACTACTACACCAAGACCACCTTCGAGTTCGTGCACGACGGCCTCGGTGCCCAGTCCGGTATCGGCGGCGGCGGCCGCTACGACGGCCTGATGGAGCAGCTCGGCGGGCAGCCGCTGTCGGGTATCGGGTTCGGTCTCGGTGTGGACCGCACGATCCTCGCGCTCGCCGCCGAAGGCAAGAGCGCCGCCACCCCGGCCCGCTGCGAGGTGTACGGCGTGCCGATGGGCGACGCCGCCAAGTCCGCACTGGTTCCGCTCGCCCACAAGCTCCGCGGCGCGGGCATCCGCGTCGATCTCGCCTACGGAGGACGCGGACTCAAGGGCGCGATGAAGGCCGCCGACAAGTCCGGGGCCGTCGTCGCCCTGGTCCTCGGCGAGCGTGAACTCGAGGCCGGCGAGATCGTCGTCAAGGACCTGCGTACCGGCGAGCAGCAGACTGTGCCGCTCGCCGATGCAGTCGCGCGCGTGGGTGAGGTCGTTGCCGGGGACTGACGGGCCTGCGCCCGAATCCGTGTCCCTGGACCTGCTGCCGCCGCACCTTCTGCTGCCGCGTGCCCGCCGCGTCGCGCTCGCATCGGTACTCCTCGGCATCGTGCTCGCCGGGGTGGCGTGGCTGTTCGTGCCGGGGTCGATCGCCATTGCGCTCGGGCTGCTCTTCGGGCTTCCCCCGGCCGTCGGCGCATTCGTCGTGACCCGTCGGCACCTGCGCCTCGACGGCACGGTACTGGTCGCGTCGGGACCGGTTCGTTCGCGCAGTGTGGACCTGCGGCACCTGGCCGGTGTCGAATTGCTCGTGCGTGTCGCGCGGGTGAGTCAGGTGATCCTCCGCATCAACGACGGCGAGCACGGGCTCGTGTCGGTGCCGCTGGCGTTGTATGCGGACGGCGGCGGACGCGAACTCGACGTGCTCGCGCTGCGCCGGCTCGCCGACGCCCTCGCCACCGCGGAGGTGGCGCCGGCCGCTGCGGTGTCGTCGGTCCTCGTCGAACAGCTGCGGGCCGAGGCGCGCAGCGCGGCGGTGGGGGAGCGGCCGCTGTACCGGGCGGTCGAACTGGCCCGCAACGCGGGCCGGGTGCCGCAGACGACCCTGACCGATCACGAGGTGGCTTCGCTCGTCGACTGAGCGGGGCCGGCCGCGTCACCCCTTCCGTGCCAGGGCGACGAAGGTGCGCATACCGTGCACGAGGGCGCGTTCGTCGAGGGTGAACTCGGGGCGGTGCAGATCGCAGCGCGGCCCGACCCCGTCCCAGACGCCGAGCCGCGCCATCGCGCCGGGGACCTTTTCGAGGTACCACGCGAAATCCTCACCGCCGCTGGACTGCTGGGCCTCGGCGAGGTTGTCCAGCCCGACGACCGTCTCGATCGCTTCGAGCAGGTCCGAGGCGCAATCCGGGTCGTTGACGACCGGAGGAACGCCCTGCACGTACTCGAGTTCGTGCCCGACCCCGTAGGGCGCGAGCAGTTCGCCGATGGTGCGGCGCACCAGGGGTTCGAGACTCGCCCAGGTCGCGTGGGACGCGCTGCGCAGCGTCCCGACCAGCTCCCCGGACTCGGGGATCGCGTTGCCCACGTAACCCGCCGAGATCCTGCCCCAGGTCAGGACCGTGGCGCTGCGCGCGTCGACCCGCCGGTCGAGCACCGACGCCAGGCCGGTGATCAGCACCGCCGCGGCGTGGATCAGGTCGCCGGTCAGATAGGGCCGCGCCGAATGCCCGCCGGCGGACGACAGACGCACCGTCACCGCGTCGCTCGACGAGGTGATGGGACCGGCCCGGGTCGCGAGCATGCCGACCCGGAACTGCGGTGCGCAATGCAGGGCGAAGATCTTCGACACGCCCTCGAGCGCCCCGGCCGCGACGGCTTCGATCGCACCACCCGGCGTCGCCTCCTCGGCCGGTTGGAAGATCAGCCGGACCCGTTGGGGCGGAGGGTCTTCGGCGAGTTCGGCGGCGGCTCCCATGAGGATCGCGGTGTGCGCGTCGTGTCCGCACGCGTGGCACACCCCGGGCACCGTCGACGCGAACGGCAGGCCCGTGGCCTCGGTCAGCGGCAGCGCGTCGAGGTCCGCCCGCAAGGCGATGCAGTGCGCGCTCGGCGGACCCACGTCGCACCACAGCCCGGTCCCACGCGGCAATGTCACCGGCTCGAGGCCCAGTGAGCGCAGATGGTCGCGGACCACCGCGGTCGTGCGGTACTCGGCGAACCCCAATTCGGGGTGTGCGTGCAGATCGCGCCGCCACGCGACGAGCTGTTCGAACGAGACGCTCATCGTGCGGCCTCCTCGACACGGCTCACACCCAGATGTGTGGTGAGCCAGTCGACCATTGCCGACGCCAGGGCGCGGCGGTTCTCCCGCTTGACGATCTCGTGGCCCTCGTCGTCGAACAGGAGGAAATCCGCGACCCCGCCGCGGGCGTGCACGGCCGCGACGATCTGCTCGGACTCGCCGACCGGCACATTGGTGTCGTGTGCGCCGTGCACCACCAGCAGCGGGGCCTTCAGGTCGGCGATCCGGTGGATCGGGGACAGTTCCTGCAGTAGTTCCCGGTCGTGGACCGGATGCCCGTACTTCGGATAGGCCGCGGCCGCGATCCACGGCTCGGTGTTGGCGTAGAAACTCTCGAGGTCGCTCATTCCGCAGATCGCGACACCCGCCGCGAACAGCGGGGCATGGAAGGTCAAGGACGCCAACGTGAGATACCCGCCGTAGGAGCGGCCGGCACACGCGATCCGCGCCGGGTCGGCGATGCCCCGCTCGACGAGGAACTGCACACAATCCGCGACGTCGTCGATGCCGGCGAAACGCCCGTACCGGTCGTCGGCGTGCATGAACGTTCGCCCGAATCCACCCGACCCCCGGACGTTCGGTGCGAACACGGTGATACCGGCGTCCACGAGGGCGGGGAAGTAGTCGCTGTACCCGGGTCGCTCCTGGGCCTCCGGGCCGCCGTGGAAGTACAACATCACCGGTCCCGGCTCGCTCCCGCCGCGATAGTGCCATCCGGACAACGGCATTCCGTCCCGAGCCTCGAATTCGAGCAGCTCCGGTGCCACCGCCGGATCGATCCGGGTGCGCGCATGCTCGACCGGAACCCAGTCGCCGGAACGGGGATTGACCAGTTCGACCGACGGCGGCATCCCCGGGCCCTCCACCGTCACCGCGAGCAGCGCGCCGGTCGCGCTGAGCGAGAGCTCGGACGCGACGAGCCCGGGCAACAGGATCGGCGGCGCGAGCGAGCCGTCCCTCAGGTCGAGAATCTGTAATTCGCTCAGCCCCTTGATGTTCCACAGCAGTGCCACCGTCGAGTGGTCCTCGCTGACGGCGAACTCGTCGAGGTCCGCGTCGGGTCGCTCGGCGAGTACCCGGTACGACACGCCTTCGTCGGACACGGCGACGCCCAGCAGTCGTGCGAACTCGCAGTCGTGATCGCTGCGCACCACTGCCCGCACGTAGCGGGCCGGTTCGCCGTCGCTGGACGCCCACGGGGACCCGTACCGGTCCAGCCCGCCGAGCAGGCGGTGGTCGTCGAGGATGACCCCGGCATCGGTGGTCGATCCGAAATCGGTGGGCAGCAAAGGTGTCCGGGATCCGTCGGCGCGCAGCAACAACAGCTCGCGATGTCCGCGCGGCCCGACGCGCAGCAGAGCCGAACCGTCCCACGAATCCACCAGATGCCCACCGACCCGGCGATCGAGCACGACCGACTCCAGCGTCTGCGGGTCGATCAGCCGGGATTCGGCGACGCCCTCCTCGTCGGTCGCGGTGACCGCGACGAGCGGACCGTCCCAGCACACCAGCTCCGTCGAGGAGTCGCTCGCCGAGTCGAGTCGTCGCGCGCTGCGGTCGTCCGGATCGGTCTGCACCACCCACACCTGGGTACGGGTACCGGCGTCCGGGGCGACCTCACACGCCAGCCACATGCCGTCCTCGGAATGCAGGATCCGGGTGACCGGCCCGTCGACGGGCAGATCCACGCGACGGTCCGGCCCGGCCGAGCGGCCCGTCAGGAAGCGCTGCACGGCCCACGGATAACCGCCGTCGTCGACGAGGTGCGCGAAGCCGGTCGCGTCGGGCGATGTCGACGCGCCCGACGTGAAACGCACATGCGTAGGACTCTCCGGTGCCGCATCCATCCCGGCTCACTCCTTCTGCACCCGCGCGGGCTGCGCGGTTCTCGTCCCGGTCTGCTCGTCCATCGACTGCAACCACAACTCGAGCAACGCGACCTGCCAGAGCGCGTTCGCGCCGAGCGTGGTGCGGGTGTCGTTCGGTGCGGCCAGCAGTGCGTCGATCGTGTGCGGCCGGTACAGGCCGCGGTCACGCGCGGCGCGGCTGTGCAGGGCGTCGCGCACCAGGGTCAGCAGTTCCCCGTCGAGATTCCGGATTCCCGGAACCGGGAAGTATCCCTTGGTGCGGTCGATGATCCGGGTCGGCAGCAACGCCCGGCTCGCGTCCTTGAGGACGCCCTTGCCGCCGGACGCGAGTTTGAGTTCGGGCGGGCAGGTCGCGGCGAGTTCGACGAACTCGTGATCGAGGAACGGGACCCGAGCCTCGAGACCCCACGCCATCGTCATCGTGTCGACCCGCTTGACCGGGTCCTCGACGAGCATGACGGTCGTGTCGAGACGCAACGCCGCATCGACCGCGGTGTGGGCGCCGGGTTCGGCATGCTGCGCGGCCAGGAATTCGCTGCTCGCGTCGTGGTCGAGATGGTAGTCGGGGCACAGCAGCGCGCCGATGTCGTCGTGGGAGCGGTCGACGAACACGCGGGCGTACGCCTCGGCGGAGCGGTCGCGCGCGACGCCGAGCATCGGGGGATACCAGTCGTATCCGGCGAGGATCTCGTCGGCACCCTGACCCGACTGGACCACCTTCACCGATCGGCGCACCTCCTCCGACAGCAGGTAGAACGCGACGCAGTCGTGGCTGACCATCGGCTCGCTCATGGCCGCGATCGTCGCGGGCACGGCCGGCAGCAGGCGCGAGGAATCGATGTGAATCTTGTGGTGGGCGGTGCCGAACGTCTCGGCGACCAGATCCGAGTACTCGTACTCGTCCCCGGATTCTCCTGCGGCCGAATCGAATCCGATGCTGAATGTCTCGAGACCGTGCTGGCCCTGTTCGGCGAGCAACGCGACCACCAGGCTCGAGTCGATGCCGCCGGACAGCAGAACCCCGACGGGCACGTCGGCGACCATCCGTCTCGACACCGCGGTGCGCAGGGCGTCGAGCAGGGCGTGCTGCCAGTCGCGTTCGGTCCAGGAGGCACGGTCCGGTTCCGGGCCGAACACCGGTTGCCAGTACCGGATGTCGTCGCTGCGGCCGTCGGGCCGGATCACCCGCACGGTCGCCGCAGGCAGCTTCCGGATGCCCCGGAAGATGGTGCGCGGGGCCGGCACCACCGAATGGAAGCTCAGATAGTGGTGCAGCGCCACCCGATCGAGGTCGGTGTCGACGTCTCCGGCGTGCAGCAGCGCCGGAACCGTCGACGCGAATCGCAGTCGGCCCGGGGACTCGGCCAGATACAGCGGTTTGATCCCGAGCCGATCGCGCGCGAGGGTGACCACCCCGGTGTCGGTGTCGGCGATCGCGAACGCGAACATCCCGGCGAAGCGGCGCACACAGTCCGTGCCCCACCGATCGAATGCCTTGAGGACGACCTCGCTGTCCGCGGTGGAGAAGAACCGATAGCCGGCCGCCTCCAGTTCGGCTCGCAACTGCCGGTAGTTGTAGATGCACCCGTTGAACACGAGCGCGAGCCCGAGGTCGCTGTCGATCATGGGCTGACGGCCGCGCGGGGAGAGATCGATGATGCTCAACCGGCGGTGTCCCAGGGCGATCGATTCCTGCACGTACATCCCGCCGGAATCGGGGCCGCGCGGTGCCATGGACGCGGTCATCCGGGACACGGCACCGGTGTCGGCGGGCCTGCCGTCGAACCGGATCTCGCCGCACACCCCGCACACGTCAGCGCCCCCTCCGGCCGGTAGGCGGCCCGCCCGCCGACCGAAGGATCCAGGTGTCCTTGCCGCCCCCGCCCTGGGAAGAATTGACGATCATGCTTCCGGCGGGTGCCACGCGGGTCAGCGCCACCGGTGCGACATGCGCGGTGACCGCCGCGCCGTCGCCGCGCACGTGCACGAACACGCGCAGGTCGACGTGATGCGGGTAGAACCCGGTGCCGTCGAACGTCGGGTGCGTGGACAACGACACCACCTCCTGCGCGACGAATCGCTCCGGCTGCCTCAGCAGATCGTGGCGGCGACTCGCCAGTTCGGCCGGTGTCGCCTCCGGGCCGATCGTGATCCCGTTGCCGCCGAATCCGTCGATGGGCTTGACCACGAGCTCGGAGAGCCGGTCCAGCACGTGGTCGCGCTGCTCGCGTTCGGCGCACACCCACGTCGGGACCTGGTCGAGCAACGGCCGCTCACCCAGGTAGTACTCGATCAGCGCCGGCACATAAGTGTAGACGGCCTTGTCGTCGCCCACCCCGTTACCGAGGGCGTTGACCACGGTCACGGTTCCCGCGCGCAGCGCGCCGAGCAGACCCGGCCGCAGCGGCTGCCCGTCGTAGCCGGTGGAGGACAGCAGCATGTCCTCGTCGACACGGGCGTAGAGGACATCGACGCGCGACCTCGTCGTCCCGCGGTGGACGTACACGACGTCGTCGCGGACCGACAGGTCCTGCGTCTGGGCGAGCGGCAGACCGGTGCGCTCCGCGAGCATGGTGTGTTCGAACCACGCGGAATCCTGCGGGCCCGCGCTCAGCACCACGGCGGCCACCCGGTCGCCGCGAGCCCGGGGCGGAGCGGCGGCCAGCAGCGTCTTCACCATCAGGTCCGTGGTGTCCTCGACGTCGAGGACATCGGAGCCCTCGAGGAGTTCGCCGAGGAAGGTGCGGGTCATCGCGCGGTGGGCCAGGGCGTAGCCGACGCCCGACGGCACTCGGAGGTTGTCCTCGAGCACCACGAACCGGCCGGGGCCGGTCCTGACCAGGTCGATGCCGCAGATGTGCGCGCGCACCCGGTGCAGGTGGGCCGCGGCGCCGCTCCGGCGGAACCCGGGTGCACGGTCGAGCACCTCCGCAGGCATCACACCGTCCCGGATCACCGCGGCGTCCCCGTACACGTCGACGAGGAACGCGTTGAGTGCCTTCGCGCGCTGCTCGAGTCCGGGAACGAGGTGTTCCCACTGGTCGGCCGTGATGATCCGGGGCACCACATCCATCGGGAAGACCCGTGCCCGGGCCTCGCCGCTGACGCGGAACACCACCCCGTCGAGGCCCTGCTCGCGGTCGATGTCGTCCTGCGCCGTCCGCAGCGTATCGGCGCCGAGCCGCGCCAGCGTGGTGAGCACGTGTGCGTATTCCGGGCGGGGCCGGCCGCGTGCGTCGACGGCCTCGTCGTATCCGTCGTCGGCGTCGTCCGCGCGGAGCGGCGCGTACCCGTGCAGCAGCGTCCCGTGGGGGTCGGAGACCTCCGGAACCTCGTGGACGCGGCCGGCGGTCTCGGCGAGCAGCAGGTCCACGACGTCGGTGAGCTTGCCGCGCCGGCGCAGCACCCGTCGCTGCCGCGCCGCGGAGCTACCGATGCGGGCGGCTGCCGCGGCCAGTTCGGAGACCGTGTCCCAGTCGCCGAACTGCTCCAGTTCCGGACGCAGCAACGAGGTGAGCCGGTCGATCATCTCCACGGCCGGTCGCGGCACCGCGGCCTCGACGTCGACCAGGTCGCCCTCGAGCCCGGAACGGGCGGCCCGCCACATCGCGGCGCGGATCAGGGTGGGGTTCGCCCTGACGGGAGGTATCCCCTCGCGCAGTGCCGTGCACTCGTGTTCGACGAGCGCGCGGAACAGACCGGCGACCAGTGTGATCGTGTCGACCGACGGGCAGCTGTCGCACACCCGCAGTTCCAGGGTGGGTTGATGCGCGGACGGTCGCAGGTCGAAGTACACCATGCCCGGGTCGGTGATGACCCCGCTCGACACCAGATCGGCGATCAGCCGGTCGTACTCGGCGGCCGACGACACCGGTGCCGCGGGCCCGGTGCTCGGCCACCGGATCCACACGAGGCTGCGCACGCTCGCGTAACCGGTGTCGGTGCCGTCGGCCCAGAACGGCGAGCTCGCGCTGAGCGCCAGGAAGACCGGCAGGTGCGGGGCGATCCGGTTCGCGACCTGCACCGCCTCGTCCCGGTCGGGAACATCGACGTGAACCTGGGTGCCGCAGATCAGCTGCTCACGTGCGAGCAGCTGATAGTCGGCGAGCATCCGGCGATAGCGTGGTGTCTCGCTCACCTGGAGTTCCTCCGGGACGGAGAGCGGGACGGCACCGGCCGCGGCGACCCCCAGGCCCAGTTCGGCGGCGGCCGCGACCAGCTGCGAGCGACGAAGGACGAGATCCGCGCGGAGTTTCGACAGCTCCCGGTGGACCTCGCTGTTGACCTCGACGACGCAGCGTTGCAGTTCGTCGACGTAGGTGTCCTGCGGGAGCCGGGCGAGCAGTTCCGGGGCGCGAGGAACGAGCCGGCGCGTTTTCGCATCGATCAGCTGGAATTCCTCTTCGACGCCCAGCTGTCGAATCATTCCCGCACGACCCATCTACCTCAGGTACCCGCTCGGGTCACAGCGTAATCCGGTGCCTACCGGTCGTCGATGCCCCCGATCACGGCCGGTACGACCCTCGGCATTTCCCCGACCACCTCGGTCGAGTTCGCGGCGGACACCAGGAATCCCGGTGTGCCACGGGGATCGGTCCGGTCGTCCCCGCGTGGGGCACCGGCTGCCGGGACGCCGCCGCCGTACATGCCGGGGCGCCCAGGAGGGGTGGGGACCGGGCCGGCGGTGCCGGAGCCGGCGGGTGCAGCCGGTCCCGGGAACACACCGGGGACCGAGGAGGCGGGGACCGCGCCGGTTCCGGCGCCGAGACCGGACCCGGTGATCCCGGTGCCGCCGAAGCCCGACGGTGGGGACAT